>CAJXGK010000042.1 GCA_913053815.1 uncultured Rhodanobacteraceae bacterium | reverse complement strand
CAAGCCATGACCACGCCGTGGGCCTCCGCTCTTTTTTGATGATCTTGCCTAGGACTACCGATCTCGTCACCACGACCGCCTACTGGATCCCGGGTCTAGGCCCGGGATGACGAAAACAAGAGGTGCCCGGGATGACGTAAATGGTGCCCGGGATGACGGAATTTTCGGTGGTTGTCCAAGCCGGAGGACGGCTTGAACAACCTCAGCATGAAATGGCTCACTGTTTATAAAACACGACACTAGACCTATCAGCAAAATAGGCGAGAAGTGCGCGAGGCTGCAATGCAGCCATCGGACCGTGCAGTATGTTTATCAACCATACCCGACGGTTGCTGCAACCACTCACCGGCCCCCTACAGCAACCCATATTGACCGATTCACTATGGAATTTCAGTACCGGATTGAGCCTTTTCCTCGCCGGGGATTTGTGCTGCGCTATGCGGCGCGGAACAACCCGGGGCACTCATTCTGTCGTCGCGACCCACAGGCGTATCATGCGCACATAACAGGCCCCTCTGGAACCATCATGGAAACACTGCGCTGCATTGAGAGTCCATCCCCCAGCCGCCCGGACGAGTCGACGCTGGACTGCGGCAGGGCCGAGACATTTCCGCGCATCGACAAGGCGCGCATGAGTAGGCAAGCTACCCACGCAGCACAGTTTCTGAAAACATTCGCCAACCCCCACCGCTTGTTGATTCTTTGTCATTTACTTGATGAGGAATGTACGGTCAGTACCCTGCAGGAGCGCCTGGGGATGCCCCAAGCGCACCTTTCGCAGCAACTGGCACGTCTGCGTCATGACGGTTTAGTGAAGGTACGTCGCGAATCCAAGCATATGTTTTATCGGATCAATAGTGGCGATGCCCGCGAGTTGCTTGCCACGATCTATCACCTGTTCTGCGAAAACTGCCCCTCGGGAGCTGAGACCATGCGTGCTGCATCGCAGCGTGCACCTATGCAATTTCCGTAATATGTTGTCACCCGTTCATTCAAACACCGTCCTTTGACGGCTACCTCTTGGGAGAATTGAACCGTGGCATCAAAATTGATGATCCTGATGGTCAACACCGACCCCCGCAACGGCGAAGAGCTGGGGGCACCATTTTTCCAGGCCAGCGTCGCTGCGGCCATGGACTATGAAGTCGAGGTGGTGTGTACGGCCACCGCCGGGAAACTAATGAAACGAGGCGTCGCCGAAGCGCTGGTGGTTAAACCCGGCTCACCGAAGACCGTCTACGATTTCATCAAAGAGGCCCACGAGGCGGGGGTAAAGTTTTACTGCTGCTCTCCCAACCTCGATCTCTTCGACATGACCACCGAAGACCTCATCCCGGAGTGCGAGGGCATCGTGGGCGGGGCCCACGTCATCGAAACCGTAATGGAAGACGACGACACCAGAGTTCTCAGCTACTAACCGTATGACGGCAGATCGCAAGGTCAGAGGAATTCGCTCATGAATATTGCGCTACGCATCGGCGATCCCTTATCGGAAGCCCCGGCGGTCAATCGAGAAAAACTTGAGGAGATCTTTGAGGATATTCGTAACCATCAGCTCTTTGACCACGAGTTGCACGGCTGTCTGAATTGCGGTATTTGCACTGCAACCTGTCCTTCGGCCCACTATTACGACTATTCCCCACGCGAGATCGTGCAGTTATTACTGACCGAGAATCTGGAAGGCATCTACGATGCGATGCAGGAGAAAATATGGGCCTGCGCCCAGTGCTACACCTGCGCGGCACGTTGTCCATTCCACAATTCTCCCGGTGGCTTGATCATGATTCTGCGAGAGACCGCCATCAAGCATGGGATGCAGTCAGCCAAGGACGTACTGAAACCCTATACCCGCGTGCTGATGAAGGTGATTAGTACCGGCAATCAGCTGGCACCGAACATGATCACCCCTGACGCCTTCGCCGACTGGGGCCCTAATATCGCCAAGGTCAAGGCGCCGCTGAAGGTGCTACGCAAGGCCATCCCGATGCCCACCATGCACACCATGGATACCGCTTGGGAAATCAACATCAAGACCTCCATCGAGCTCTACACCATATGGGAAGCCACCGGTGTACTGGGGCAGCTGGAAACCATCGACCCCAATCTTTTCGACGTCGTCACCGACCTCATGGATGAGAAGCGCGATGAATATGAGGAGTGGCTTGAAGAGCAGGAAGGATAATCCACATGAACGAAATAGTTCAGACAAATCAATGAGGTGACATCATGACAGGTCACAACCCACCCGAAGACACCCAAACCACCGATACCTATACGGGCTTTGGCAACGAATGGAAACCGGTCAAGCTAAGCCGAGAAGACGCCAACCTAGCGACCGCCTGGGTCGAGACCCGCATCGACCGCCGGGAGATGCTGACCAACAAGGACAAGGTGCAGGATGTCCGTGACATCATGTGGCAACTCGAAAAAGACGGTGAAATTGTCGTCCACCGGATTACCGAACAACACCAACCGGTAACCGGCAAGACCCTCTACGGATGGAACAAACGCATTCCCACTAACCAGCTTTGGCATCACAAATCCTGTGGTCAATGCGGCAACATCCCGGGCTATCCCACTTCCTTGCTGTGGTTGCAGAATCAGCTAGACATTCGCTATCTGGATGAAACCGACCAAACCTCCTGCACCGCCTGGAATTATCACGGCTCAGGAGTGGGCAATATCGTCAGCCTGGCTGCTATATTCTTGCGTAATTTCCACCAGGCCTACGTATCTTCCGTATCGCAAGGACTGCCTCCAGGCTATTACTTCCCGTTGGTGCACTGTGGCACCTCGTTTGGTAATTACAAAGAAGTGCGCTCCTATCTACTACAGTCATCGCGGCTACGTGAACAGGTCAAACAGATCCTCGGCAAACTCGGCCGCTTGGTCGATGGTAAATTACTGATTCCAGAAGAAATTGTGCACTATTCCGAGTGGCTGCACGTGATGCGTGAGCGAATTGCCGAAAAGCAGGTCATCGACGTCAGCAACATCCGGGCCACGGTGCATCCAGCCTGCCATGTGTACAAAATGGTTCCGGAAGACGTGCTCTACGATGATACGGTCCTGGGTGGCAATCGAGTGGCAGTAACGACCGGGCTGTTGCAAACCCTGGGGGTACAAGTTCTCGATTATTCCACTTGGTATGACTGCTGTGGCTTTGGTTTCCGACACATCATCGGCGAACGCGAATTCACCCGTTCCTTTGCCATCGATCGCAAAATCAAGGTGGCCGTCGAAGAAGCCCACGCCGATGTAATGGTCGGCCACGATACCGGCTGCATCACCACCCTGGATAAGAGCCAGTGGATCGGCCGGGCCGTGGGCAAGGTCTACGAACTGTCGGTCATGGCGGATAGTCAGTTCGCGGCACTGGCTTGTGGGGCGCACCCCTACAAACTGGCCCAATTGCACTGGCATGCCTCACCCTTTGAAGGGCTGCTAACAAAAATGGGCATCGACTGGGAGAAAGCCAAGGCCGAATTCGAAGCCTATCTCGAAGATGTCAAGGAAGGACGCATTGAAACACTCTACGACCCGAAACGGGCCATCACATCCGGGCCGGGCTATGTCAAACCCCAACCCGCACTCACGGAGGCAGACCAGTGAACACACCGGTTCTTGTAGTCGGTGGCGGCCCTGCGGGCCTTAGCGCCGCCCATTCTCTTGCCAGCACCGGACAAAAGGTGTTGCTCGTTGACAAGGCCGATCGTTTGGGTGGAGCTCCCATCCTTTCCGGCTATGCCAAATTGGTACCCTCCGGCGAATGGGCCAAGGATGCCATCGGCGGCATGGTGCAGCGGATTGAATCCAACCCTCTGGTCGAAATCCAGACCCGTACCACAATCACTGAATTTTCCGGTGCGCCGGGAGCTTTCAAATATATGCTAGCCGGTGAAGAGCAGACTCGTGAGGCGGGGGCGACCATTCTATGTACCGGCTTCTCGCACTTCGACCCGGTCAACAAACCCGAGCTAGGCTTTGGTATTTTTCCCGATGTGGTCACCACCACCCAAGTCGAGCAGATGCTCTCCTCCGGTAAAGGGGTGAAGTGTCTGTCTGATGGACGCGTTCCCGAACGGGTTGCGATTCTCCTCTGCGTGGGTTCGCGGGATCGGCAAATTGGCCGGGAATGGTGTTCCAAGATTTGTTGCACGGTTTCGGCCAACCTGGCCATGGAAATCCGCGAGGCGCTGCCGCAGTGCAGTGTTTACATTTATTACATGGATATCCGTACTTTTGGCCTCTACGAAGATGCCTATTACTGGGAAAGCCAGGAGAAATACCGCGTCAAGTACATCAAGTCGCGAATTGCTGAAGTGACCTCCGATGGTAAGCGGTTGATCGTCAAGGGGGAAGATACCTTGGTGAAGCGGCCGATTACTATTCCCTTCGATCTGGTCGTTCAGGCGATTGGTATGGATCCGAATGTAGACAATGCCCGGATTGCCTCGATCTTTGGTGTCGAACTGGAGCGTCACGGCTTTCTGCAGAGAGGAGCAACATACCGCGCTATGGGCAGCACGACTCGGCCCGGCCTATTGGTAGCCGGAGCCGCCAGCGGCCCTGAAACCATTGATGATTCCATTGCGCAGGGCCAGGCCGCTGCCATGGCAGCACTTACTAGCCTGAAGGCTCCGGCTACCGAAGCAGCATAATGGACTGGCATCTGGTAGCAAAAAAGCAGGAGGCGGTCACCTGGCCGCATCTGCAGCTGAGTGGTTCTGCCATCGATCGTGGCTTCAACTCATTGCTTGCCAAAGCCGAGGAAAGTCTTGGCATCGACGCTTATCTGCGCGCACTGCAGCTCAAGTCCGAGTTGTTCTCGGAGCTCCTCAATACGGACCGACTCGAGCAACTGAATGAGAAGAGCTTTCTGGCGATATGCACCTTCATGTCGACAGTGCGGCGACGCATTGGGGCCTGGCTTGATAAAACCCCCTTTAACTTGTTGCAAGATCGACTGCTAACGCTGCTCGACACCAGAAAACCCGGTGCGCAACGCTTCGAACATTTCGTGGCAAGTTTTCCCTCTGACCGTACCCATCGTTGGATCCGCGACCTTGCCGCCGAAATCCTGCACTTCACCGAACCCGAGAAGATTCCCCTGATGGCCCGATGGCTATGGGACGCACAGACCGGCAGCGGGGTGATCCGCGAAATCTGGTTTGACCAGGCCATACCTCTTGACACACTTGCCCTGGACGACCATCCAGCCACTTTTTTCGCCCTCAACTCGGAACTCAAAGGTTTCCTCGATACCCATGGGATCTACCGTGATCGAATCTGGATGCAGGATCTGCTCTACGCACACCTGTACGCCGCTTATATCAACAACCACGGGGCCATCTATTTGAAATGCGAATTCACCGGAGAGGTTGATCCCATGGCCCACACCCAACGGCTGCTCGGCCTGGATTGCTTCCGTGAGGATGGCATCCATATGAAAGTAAAACTTCCGTCGAGATTTTCAGCGAATTCCGTCCCTCCGCCGCAGCTCACTGCGTAAGGATTGTTGCATGCCGATTCTATCGAAACATCTGATCCGCGATGAAAACCTGATTCGCAACGAAAACCTCGTGATCGAAGGTGTGGACGTCTCCGGTGATTGGAGCACCTTCATCAAGACGCGGGTTGTCCAGGATTACAACGATTCATTACAAGAAGATATTGCCGCTCTGCCCGGCGGTGAAAACATTCATCGCTGCTGGCAATGTGGCTCGTGCACCAACACCTGTACGATCAATGCCCTTAACCCGGATTTTAATCCGCGCTACTGGATTTACCTGATCCGCATCGGTATGGAAGAAGAGCTGATTCGTGATAAAGAGATTATCTGGCAGTGTGTCTCATGCAACAAATGTACTTCCGTCTGTCCACGGGATGTGATGCCCGAGGGAGTGATGAGGGCCACCGCCCACTGGCTGGAGCTGAAGGGCTATACGCCGGAGTCACCCGCCACGATCTTCGATAAGGTGTTTTCCAGCCAGGTTTTCGCCAAGGGTAAGATCGAGGAAGGCCGGCTAATGATGCGTTTTTTCAAGAAAACCGGGCAAAAGCTCACCCAGGACTGGCTAGTGGGCCTGATCCGTGGGCTAGTACTGCGTTTACCGATAGGACTTCTGACCCGCATGGGACTGTCCGCACTGATCCATCCGCGAACCCGCGATTGGAGCAACCATAGAATGGCGATCGCTGAATACATCACCGAGCAGAAAGCCCTGCATAGGAAGGCTCTGGGCCTGCCGACCACCGAGGAATCCCGCTGATGAGCAACAAATACCGCAAGGTGGCCTACTACCCCGGCTGCGCCCTGGAAGGCGGTGCCTCGTCCTATAACCGGTCAACCAAGGAGGTCGGCAAGAAACTCGGCCTGGAACTGGTCGAATTGGAGAACTGGAACTGCTGTGGCGCCATGGAAGTCAAAAACGCTGACCCGAAGCTACAAACCTTTCTCTCGGCCCGTAATCTTAAGATCGCCGAAGACATGGGCTTCGACACCGTGATGTCACCATGTAATGGCTGTTACCACAATCTCAAGAAAGCTGAATATGACCTGGCCCACGACGAAGCTTCGCGTGAAACGGTGAAGAAGCTTGCGCATCGCGCCAAAACCGAGCCTTACCAAGCAGGCAAGGTCGAGACCATCCACGCGCTGGACTGGATTCGCGACGCTATCGGCACCGATGAACTGCGTAAGCAAGTGCGCAACTCGCTGAAGGGACTCAAAGTCGCCAACTACTACGGCTGCATGTACACCCGGCCTCGGCATATCTTTCCAGAAAAAGATCAGGGGGGAGCGAATTCCGATTCAACCTACCGGCCACATTTTATGGACGACCTGCTGGCTGCCGCTGGTGCCGAAAACGTTGAATACCCATTGAAAACGGCCTGTTGCGGGGGTGCCCACACCTTGTCGGACAGTGATACTTCGACCCGACTGGTCCTTAACTTGCTCACCACCGCCGAAGCCTGTGGTGCCGAGGTCATCGCTACCGAATGCCCTACCTGCCACCAGGGCCTCGAGATGCACCAGGCCCGGGCCGAGAAGGTTTTTGGCAAAAAGACCAAGGTCAAGATGCTCTATTTCACGCAATTACTGGGCATGGCGCTGGGGCTCTCTGCACGCCAGGTCGGAGTCCACGAGAATCTCTCCGACTCACGCAGTCTGCTCAAAGAAAAGGGCCTGGGTTAATATGCCAACGCCCTTGGACTTTGCTGCCTCCATACAGACCATGTCGAGTATCGAACTCGACCAGAACAGTGCGCAAATCCGCTCGATGCTGTTGGACACCGGCAATGCTATCCTTGAAAGCTGGATTGTCGCCCACGACGAGCGGCCCACTCAGGATACGCATGAGGGCTTTCGCCTGTTGGGTCTACACCGTCAGGCCGCTCGCAATGACCCCAGCTTCAATGCCTGTAGAGAAAGCTGTCGCGAGTTGATCTACCAGTGTAACGTCGCCAAGATTGAAGAAAACCCGGAGAATGCAGCGCGGCACTTACGACTCGCCGCGTCGGTATTATCTCATCTGGCCCTGTTCATTGATGGTAAATTGGAAAATGCCCGGCTCGGTGAATTCTGCTGTTCCGCCCGCCCTATCCGATCCCGAGACGCGGCTTTCGAGTTGGCGTACGATACCAACCATCAACAAGGAGATACATCATGACTACCGTGCGCGGTTGTCAGTTCCCTGACGAACTGTTTTACGACGTAGCCAATAATATGTGGTACCGCGAAGAGGCCGACAACATCATTGTTGCAGGTATGACCCAGGTTGCTGTGGCGATGGCCGGCCAACTGGTTGCGGTCACCCCGAAAAAACCCGGTCGTCCGGTTAAAGCGGGTAAGTCATGCGCCACCATTGAGTCGGGTAAATGGGTGGGCCCCGCACGCATCGCCTTCGATGGTGAGGTGACTGAGATTAATGACGTCCTTACCGAGGATCCAAAAATCGCCAATTCAGACCCTTATGTTGCGGGTTGGCTGGTCAAGGTCAAATCGGAAAGCTGGGCCGAAGTCAAACCTACCCTGATACCCGGTAGTCAAATCACTGAGCCGTACGAAGCCAAGATGGCTGAGGACGGTTTTGATGGATGTGCACGAGAAACCTGAAACGTACCATCTTCCGTTCCTGCGCGAGTTTGCGCCCTTTAGCTCTGGAGGTTACCCATGGCAACTGATGAAACCAATACCAAGCGACTCTCAATGATCGTGACTAAGGGCTCGCTCGACTGGGCCTATCCACCCTTTATCCTCGCTACTACTGCCGCAGCGATGGGCCTGGAGGTCACCATGTTCTTCACCTTCTACGGCCTTTCGCTGCTGAAGAAAAATCTTGATTTATCACTCACGACGCTGGGCAACCCAGCCATGGCCATGCCGATGATGGGGGCACACATGAAAATGCCCAACCTGATTGCTGCGCTCCCAGGCGTCAACTTGATGACCACGAATATGATGGCAAGCCTGATGAAGAAAAAAGGCATCGCCTCGATTGAAGAACTGCGTGAGGCGGCAATCGAATCTGACGTACAAATGATTGCCTGCCAGATGACCCTAGATCTGTTCGAGTTCAAACGCGAAGATCTGATCGACGGTCCGATTCTGGGGGGTGCCGCAACTTATATCGAAAGCGCCACAAAATCTGATATTAATCTATTTATTTGAACAACCATCGACTTACGGAGACCCATAACCATGTCTGACCATGTTCTCGATGCCCGTGGACTGAACTGTCCATTACCGATCCTGCGCGCCAAGAAGGCACTGAAAGAAGTTCCTGTCGGCGAAACCCTCGAAATCCACGCCACAGACCCTGGGGCCGTCAAGGATTTTGAAGCATTTTGCCGGTCAACGGGGAATGAACTGGTCGATTCAAATTCGACCAACGGTGAGTTTCATTTCCACATCCGCCATACCAAATAATTGCTATCGCCTTGCATAAATGGCTTTCACCTCCCAAGGTCATTAGGAACTTGTCGGTCTTGGGAGGTCGTAGCAGGGCGGATGAGAAATCGAGGACAGTTTTTTGATCTTTTGAGGCGAATAGGAATTCTATTCAACGATAAAGAGCGAAAAAATAGACCGATTTTCCACTGCCGTAGTAGATTTTTCCCAAGTCCGACAGGCTCTTAGCTCCATCGTAAGATGACGAATGCCCTAGATCGGCCATGCTGAACACTAAGGTTCGGCTCACCTGTGTCAAATGGGGATGCAGGGCGGTAGTGCCTGTACCCGCGGCAATGCGCTGCGGGAAGGGGAAGTGTGGGTTTGATTGACTGCCTACTGCGTCAACGACGGTCTTCAGGGACCACAGCGGAGATGTTCCAATGAATGCGGTTCTTCGCGTGCTGGACTTCGGCTTGGTTTCCGCGGCGCGTTCCCAAGCGGTCTATCAGGGCATTGCCAGCGTCATGACCGAGTTCGACGCTCCGGTACTGACACTAGCTAGCCCTGAGACGCCTTATGTCTGTATTGGCCTGCACCAAGATCTGGCCGCTGAAGTTGATGAGGCCTACTGTCGTAGCAAGAACTTACCCGTATTTCGTCGTTATGTCGGTGGCGGTGCCGTATACCTGGATCGTGATCAGCTATTCTTTCACTTCATCTTTCCCAGGGACCAAGCACCAAAGCGAGTTGCCGACATCTACGCCAGCTATACCGCCCCGGTCATCGCTACATATCAGGCTTTAGGCATATCAGCGAGATTGCGGCCTATCAACGATATCCACGTCGGTGACCGCAAGATTGGTGGAACCGGCGCGGCCCAGATTGGCGATGCTACGGTGATGGTAGGCAGTTTCATGTTCGATTTCGACATCGACACCATGGCCCATTGCCTCAAGGTACCGTCCGAAAAATTTCGTGACAAACTACATGGCACCTTGCACGATTACATGACCACCATCCGTCGCGAACTCGGCGTGATACCTTCCCGGGAACAACTTCTCAAAGTATTTCTACGTGAAATTACCACCCACCTCGGCCTTTCCACCCACCGGGACAAGCCTCGACCACACGAACAGGAGGCCATTATCCATTGGGAAAAAAAGCTGCACGATCCCGATTGGCTGCGACAACCCGGGCGGCGCTTGACTGCAGGCGTCAAGATTACCGGGGGGTTGCATTTGAGTGAAGGCCTGTACAAGGCTCCCGGTGGCTTGATCCGGGTACGCCTACTGAGCCAGGAAGGTTATATCGCAGATCTCGACATCAATGGTGACTTCACTTGTTTGCCGGCCACGGGTGTAGAGCGACTGTCTCGGATGCTGCAGGGTCTGGACCTAACCCACGACCCCAGCCGAGAAATCCAGCAGCGGATGGCCTCGCTGAATCTGGATATACCCGGTGTGGAAGCCCAACACCTTACTGCAGCCCTGCATGCCGCCTACCGGTCGAAGGTATGACTCATGATTAGGATGAGTACTCATTGCACGAGCCCTGACTGGTGCCACGTACCCGCCTATCCATTCTTGTAAACGGGTCCACCCATACAAAGACGGTACTCATTATCAATCAAGAACCCTATCTCACTCGTAGTTTGCCCAAGGTGGCTGAGGCTCATCCCGGTTATTTGCTGCGCCGGCAGCGGGCGAGTTCACTGCTTACCCGTCCCAATAACGATGGATACACACCACGAGCCCAACGGATCGTAAGACCCACGAAGTATGTCTTGTCACTCGGGTTTCT
>CAJXGK010000041.1 GCA_913053815.1 uncultured Rhodanobacteraceae bacterium | reverse complement strand
AATGCCGGTCACCGCCACAGCTACATCGCTATCCATATGGACCAAGGCTCCGGACACCATCTCGAGCACAGTTTCCCGACTCACTGCGCCACTCTGCTCCAAAGTGTGGGGGTTGACTCCCAGCAAGGCCTGTTTAACCTGGCAGCGATAGGCCACCACTCCGCCCGCAAACCAGGCCGAACTGCCAGCCCGGTCGGTAAGTGCCTTGGCGAGCCAACCTCCGGTACAGGATTCGGCGGTAACCAGCATCTGTTCTTGGTGCTGCAGCTCGGCCCCTACCTCCCTAACCAGCAGGCCAAGTTCGGTATCAGTGGGAATCCATGGGGCGTCCATGCGAAACTCCTATGTTGAACCAACGTTAGCATAGTTACTCTTGAAGCGATCCAAGCCAAGTCTCAACCCCGCCGAACTCAGCGCCCATACGCCGTTGATGCGTCAGTACCTGACTGCTAAGGCGGCGTATCCCGACACCTTGTTGCTGTTTCGGATGGGTGATTTTTACGAGCTGTTCTATGACGATGCTCGCAAGGCCGCGCAACTGCTCGACATCACTCTGACCCAGCGGGGCCAGTCCGCCGGAGCCCCGATTCCCATGGCCGGGGTTCCTGTCCATGCAGTAGAAACCTATCTGGGCAAACTGCTGCGACACGGCGAACCTGTCGCCATCTGCGAACAGATCGGCGACCCGGCCCAGGCCAAGGGATTGGTCGAACGCAAGGTCGTTCGGGTACTTACCCCGGGCACGGTCACTGACGAGGCCCTGCTCGATGGAAACCGTGAAAACCTGTTGTTGGCTATTGCTGCTGGCCAACACGGTTTTGGCCTCGCCTGGGTAGACCTGGCCGGGGGACGTTTTCTACTCGCTGAAGTCGCCGATGCCGCGGACCTGACCGCCGAGCTGGCCCGCCTTGCCCCTGTGGAAACTCTGGTTGCCGAAGATTTTGCCGGGCCCAAAGTCGTTGCCGGCCTGCCGGGGCTACGGCAACGACCAGTGTGGCACTTCGATACGGATAGCGCTCGACGCGAACTTTGCCGATTTTTCGCAACTCAGGATCTCTCCGGATTCGGTTGTGCCGACCTGCCCCGGGCGATCGGTGCCGCCGGCTGTCTACTGGCCTATCTGCAAGAGACCCAGAAGACGGCCCTACCCCACCTGACCGGACTCACCGTTGAGAACAGCACCGACACGATTACCATGGACGCGGCCACCCGCCGCAATCTGGAGCTGGACCAGCACCTTAGTGGCCGCCGCGAATACACCCTGCTCGGGGTACTCGACGGCTCTGTAACCCCCATGGGCGCGCGTCTACTGCGCCGCTGGCTGGGCCGCCCACTCCGCGATCAGGGCACTTTGCGCGAACGCCACCACGCCATTGGCGCGCTACTAGAGAGTGGCATAACGGCCGCTTTGCGCGAGCGCCTGCATGGTCTCGGCGATCTCGAACGCATCCTCGCTCGCGTAGCCCTGCGCAGCGCCCGACCCAGGGATCTGACCACCCTCCGCGACGGTCTGTTGAGCACACCGACGCTACGCGCCCAACTCACCGCTGTAGACAGCCCCCGCCTGAGCCTGCTGGACACCCATATCGGCGATCACGCCGATATCGCTGCATGGCTGGGGCGAGCGCTGGTCGAACAGCCGCCGATGCTGGTTCGTAACGGTGGAGTAATTGCCCCCGGCTTTGACGCCGAACTTGACCAGCTACGCGAGCTGGCGACCGGGGCCGACCACTTTCTACAGGAACTGGAGGCCCGGGAACGTGAAAGTACCGGAATTGCCACCCTCAAACTCGGTTACAACCGCGTGCATGGTTACTACATCGAGATCAGTCGCAGCCAATCCGAGCGGGCTCCCACCCACTATACCCGGCGGCAAACGACCAAAAATACCGAGCGCTACATAACCGAGGAACTTAAACAATTCGAAGACAAGGTTCTCTCTGCGCGCGAACGCGCCCTGATGCGCGAACGCGCCCTGTACGAAGACTTGCTGGAGACCCTTGCGGAAAAACTCGAACCACTGCGCAGCTGTACCACGGCCATGGCTGAACTCGACGTTCTAACCACCTTGGCCGAGCGCGCCGAGCGTCTCGATTGGCGCCCACCTGAACTGGTTCCCGAGCCTTGCCTGCATATTGAACAGGGGCGGCACCCGGTGGTCGAGCAGGTACGTGATGAACCGTTCGAGCCCAACGACCTGGATTTGCACGACAACCGCCGCATGCTGGTGATTACCGGCCCCAACATGGGCGGAAAATCCACCTACATGCGGCAAACTGCACTGATTGTGCTACTCGCACATATCGGTAGTTTCGTACCGGCAAGGCGTGCCGTGATCGGTCCGATTGATCGTATTTTCACCCGTATCGGTGCTGGAGATGATCTGGCCAGAGGCCAGTCCACTTTCATGGTCGAAATGACCGAAACGGCCAACATTCTGCACAATGCCAGTTCCCAAAGTCTGGTGCTGATGGATGAAATCGGTCGCGGTACTTCAACCTACGATGGCCTCGCCCTGGCCGAGGCTTGCGCGGTTCACCTCGCTACCCGCAACGGTTCTTTTACCTTGTTTGCCACGCATTACTTCGAACTTACCGCCCTGGCGGGGATCCATTCAAATGTCGCCAATGTCCATCTCGACGCGGTCGAGTACGGACATCGTCTAGTGTTTATGCATGCAGTCAAAGAGGGGCCCGCCGATCGTAGTTTCGGTTTGGCGGTCGCCGCACTGGCGGGATTGCCGCGCTCGGTACTGGATCAGGCCCGACAGGTCTTGCAGCGACTCGAACAGGGCGAAGATCCCATGACCCCGGATACGCCGACTCCCCATCCCGAAAACAGCCAGCTAGGCTTATTCACCTCACTACCCTCCTCAGCCGTAGAACAGGCCTTGCAGGAAATCGATCCGGACGCGCTCAGCCCCCGGGAAGCTCTCGACTTGCTCTACCGCCTGCAGGCACTGCTACGCTGAGTCACCTGGCCGGTTTCGATGCATTCCGCCCGTAGCACTCTCTCCCAGCACCCAGCCGTTCAATCCATGAGAAAATTATGACATAGTCATGGCCCGGCAGGCCCGGCGAGGCTTGTGCGGCCATCTGCCATGGATAAGAGCAGACCCAAAGAATAACGGAGACATTCGATGCACAAGGCTAGCAACCCAAACGAAGGGACATGGACGAAGGGCCTCTGCGGTGTATGTCCTGCCAGCTGCTGGGGAGAGGTAGGTATCGAAGCTGACCGACTCAGCGATATTCGCTCCGATCCGGATCATCCGCTGGACGCACTGTGCCGACGCGGACGGCATGCCCCGGAAATCATCTACTCGAAGCATCGTCTCCGGCATGCGGCAAGACGCTCGGGCCCAAAGGGTGATTTTGCCTTCAAAAAAATCAGCTGGGACGGTGCCTACGATGAGATCGCCGAACGCCTGCAGCACATCAAGGCTGAGTCGAGCCCGGAGGCGGTGGCCACCTACACCGGCCGTGGAGCCTTCGAATCGTCATTGTGCGACATCTATCAGCCCAAAGATGTAGCCGTCTCGTCGGCGTCAAGCATTCTGTTTCCTTTTGGCTCACCCAACACGATGGGGATGGGGGCATTATGCTACGTGTCGTTTGCGATGATCGCCTCGCACGTCACGATGGGGGGAATGCTGATCAATATGTATGCGGACATGGAGAATGCTGAACTGCTGGTGGTATGGGGCACCAACCCGGCCACCGACTCGCCATCGATGGATATGCAGCGGTTGGAAGCGGCGGTACAACGGAGTGCAAAAGTGGTGGTCATCGACCCGCGGAGAACTGCCACCGTACAACGATGTAGGGCTGAATGGATCCCAATACGACCCGCTACTGACGGCGCCCTGACCTTATCAATGATCGGAGTACTGGCAGCGGGCCGCGAACAGTTCCCGCTCTACAGCCATTATCGCGGCGAGTCCCATGCCACCGCACTGGTCGATGCTGTACTCAAAGGTTGGCCCTATCCTATCCGGGCTTTAATCATTCATGGAGCATCGCTGCTTACCTCCTGGCCACAGCTGGAAATATGGCGCGAGGTTCTGGAAAAGCTTGATTTTATCGTGTGTATCGACCGCCAACAGACCGCTGCTGCCGCCTACGCAGATATCGTACTGTCGGCGACAACGGTGTTTGAAATCGAGTCGTATGTCACCTATGGGCCGATATTTCGAATCCGCGAAAAGCTGATCGAGCCGCTGGGGGAAGCACGCAACGACTATCTGATTATGGCGCAGCTCGCCGAGCGACTTGGCTATGGGGATCTCTACCCGCAATCTGCGGATGCGTTGCTGAACTTCGTGCTGAAGGGCTCTGGATTGACTGTGGACGACGTGCGCAGCGCGGGGGGATCGGTACAGATCTCGTCACCCTTTACGGAATACCGAAAATGGGCAAAGGGTGGACTCCGTCCTGATGGCAAGCCGGGCTTTAATACCCCCAGTGGAAAATTCGAAATTCATTCCTCGCTACTCGATGAATACGGCTATGAGCCGCTGCCGAAATATACCGAGTCCCTCGAAGGGCCGCTGGAAAGCCCCGAGTTGACCCGTAGCTTGCCGCTAATTTTCAATTCAGGGGCACGTCCGGATACGGATTTTCGCTCCCAGCACCACGCTATCGACGGATTGCTGAAAGATAATCCCGAGCCGCTGGTACTGATCAACACGGTGGATACGCAGGCCCGGAATATTGGCGATGGCGATCTCGTGGAAGTACGCACAATACGTGGGGCGGTACCTTTCAGAGCCCGCGTTGCAAATGACATTGTCGAAGGTGCCGTCGAGTGCAACATGGGCGGCAGAACTCCAGTAGGACCCACCGCTTGGCAGCAATGGAACGTCAATACACTAACCGACCTTGGCAACTGCGATGTAATCTCCGGATTCCCGGCCTATAAGGCGCTGCTCTGCGAGGTAGCGGAAATTACCCATGGGTCAGCTACTAAGGAGGCGCCACCGAGTTCCGTGCCGCATGAAGTTCAGCCCGGCAAGAGCAGACCGCCGAGCACAGCACAGCGAGTTCGGGACTTTGTGTACTTGGACAACAATGCCACGACGCCGATCGACCCTATCGTCCGCGCGGCGATCGTCCCCTACCTCGATGCAGGGTTTGGAAATCCCTCAAGCATTCACCGTAAAGGCCGCGATGCACTTGAAGCTCTGGAGGCGGCACGTCGTCAGCTAGCCCGGCTGATCAATACTCGCCCGCGGCGGTTGATCTTTACCAGCGGCGGTTCAGAGTCCAATAATCTAGCCATCAAGGGGGTGGCCTGGTCCCGCAACGAACATGGCAAACACCTGGTCACCACCCGCATCGAGCATCCCTCGGTACTGGCTACGTGTGCTTTCCTAGAAACACTCGGCTATTCGATCACCTATCTGCCGGTGGATCGCTCCGGTCAAGTCGATCCCCAAAACCTGAAAGAGGCCATCCGTGCCGATACGATACTGGTATCAATCATGATGGCCAATAACGAAGTCGGAACGCTGCAGGCAATCAGCGAATGCTGCAAGCTGGCACACCAACAGGGGGCACTGTTTCATACCGATGCGGTACAGGCAGTTGGCAAGGTTACGGTAGACATTGCAGAACTCGGGGTGGATTTACTTAGCCTGGCTGCACATAAGTTTCACGGTCCGAAAGGGGTCGGGGCACTTTATCTGCGCAAGGGGGTCACATTGACACCCTTGGTACACGGTGGAGGGCAGGAAGGAAGCTTACGCGGCGGCACCCAAAATGTAGCCGGAATCGTCGGCTTAGGAGCCGCTGCTGAACAAGCCAATCTGGGGCTTGCAGACTTTGCACGGGTGCGGGCTCTACGAGATAGACTGGAAGCGGAGATACGAAAATTGGTGGCGGGGGCAACGCTCAATGGGCCCCCGGAACAACGTCTACCGAACACTTTGAACATGACTTTGCCAGGTCTGCGCGGCGAGTCACTGGTGGTGGCACTCGATCAACGCGGAGTAGCGGTGTCGGCAGGTTCAGCCTGCCAATCAGGCTCACCGGAACCGACCCATGTGCTTATCGCCATGGGGGTATCCCCGGAGAATGCCCACTGTTCCATACGCTTCTCGCTGTCGCGCTTTACTAGTGACCAAGATATTGATACAGCCGTCGCGGCGTTGCACGGAGTTCTTGAACAAGCGGCCGCTACAGTACGCTTTTT
This sequence comes from uncultured Rhodanobacteraceae bacterium, assembly GCA_913053815.1. Taxonomy (GTDB): domain Bacteria; phylum Pseudomonadota; class Gammaproteobacteria; order Xanthomonadales; family Rhodanobacteraceae; genus Metallibacterium. The sequence continues at coordinate 4,543 of CAJXGK010000041.1, read as the reverse complement.
ACCGTGCAAGTAGGTGTATTGGGGGGCCCCGCCAATTACCGTGAGTCGATTATCGTGTTACCTCCAACTATTCTGAAGTGGCTTGAAAAGTCTGGCTAAGTTTCCGGTTAGTGAATTCCTGGGCCTATTGGCAGCAGCGGCGTAATAATAACTCCACGTTTTTCCCACTGTGCCAGCCATACTGCTCAGCAACCCCATTGCACAAGGCTCGATCCAATGAAAAATACTCTGAATATTCGCCGCTTGGCATTGGATGTCGACAAGGCCATCGCCACGCCGAGCCTGATTGAACTGGCGGCGGCTATCAGCGACTGCCAAGGCGTGGAAGGATTCAACATCACGGTCAGTGGTATCGACATAGAGACGGTCGGCATGGATGTCACCATCGAAGGTCAGCACCTTAACTACGACGAACTTGCTCAAGCCATGCGAGAAACGGGGGCGATGGTGCACAGCATTGATCAAATCATTTGCGGTGAACGTATCGTGGAGCGCGTGAAACGCGCCCGATGAAAGCATGGGCTGCCCTGTTCGATCCCCACTACCGGCTTGATCTGGTAGCCGGCCTCAGCGACGGTATCCTGACCGCACTGATCCTGGGTGCGGGACATATGCTGCCCGGGCGTCCACCGATGGGTCTTGGCTTAGCCTTGCGCGTTGCTACCGCAGCGGCAGTCTCCAGCGCTTTCGTTTTCCTGGTAGCCCATTACGCGGAACTGCGTGGCAAACTCGTCGAAGCCGAGCGCCAGCTCAATCTCACCCAGCACGGTCAATTTGCGACGACGCGACTGGGACGCGCCGCCTTGATCGAAGCCATGATCGGGGCATTGATCGCCAGCCTAAGCACGTTCTTCGGGGCGTTGCTACCACTGCTGGTCGGCGTATTCGTACCACAAGTGCGTTGGCTGGCCATCATGGTGGCGCTGCTGGTCCTGGGGCTACTCGGCTATTTCCTGGCGCGAATGGTATACGGACATCCTCTGTATTGGATGATCGCCCTTGCTGTTGGTGGCCTCCTTCTAGCCTTTTTGGGCGTACAGCTGGATATCATCTAACCAAGATCAAGAACCCATATTATGGTTTTATTGCCGTGTCTACGCATCGCCGATAGTACCGCAAGAATGGTAACTGACCCATGATCTAAAAACCGCCGAGCTTTCCTTAGGCCCTACAATGGGTCGTTCCTGAAATGGCAGGTAAGATAGTATGCAAAGTGCAGATGGCATTCCTCCAGCTCTGGCCTGCCAGGGCAAACCACCGTCCATGGCTGATGATGCTTGTCCAGAGTTTCGACTGCTCAGGCCGTTGTCGTTGCTGATAACTGCTGCGGTGCATCGGGGCTCCTGATCCGGAGAAGTCAAGCCAGTGAACGACACTTCCACCCCCCAATCCAGGCCCTTTTACAGCATCCTGTTCCAGGAATCCGAGGGCTCCACTGGACCGAAAGCCTCGGCGGTCCCAGAGTTCTTTCATGATCTGAATCTCGATCAGATCGTAGCAGCCATTACCTCAGACTGGCCGGATTATGATCTTGTTCCCCTGTTTCACAGTCGCCTGAATAATCTCGACGCAATCACTTATCGCCAGGAAATCATGCAGGATCTTGAGAATGCAAGCCTGATGCAGGCCGTGCAGTCATTCTCAGGAAAAATGCGCGCCATGCGCGAGCATCTCGAGCAGGTGCAGAAGCTCAACTATACCTACGAGCAGAATCGCTGGTTTCTTGGGGCGGTAGGCATCTACTGTGAAGCTATTACCTGCCTGGGCCACGATCTGCAACGAGTGAAGCTGGCATCACGGGGTTTGCAAAGCCTACGTGATTATCTGGCGGAGCATATCCAATCAACCGCATTCGGCAAACTCGCAACAGATACGAAAACCGTGCAGACCGGCCTTGCGGCCATCAGGTACTGCCTGCTTATCAAGGGCAACAGTGTCACGGTGCGTCACTATGATGCCGAGCTCGACTACAGCACTGCGGTTGAGAAGACCTTTGAAAAGTTCCGCCACGGATCGGTCAAGGATTACTTGGCCAGCTTCCGAAACCGGGTGGGAATCAACCACATTGAAGCACAGATACTGGATCGGGTAGCCATGCTGAATCCGGATATTTTTCAAAGTCTGGAAATATTTTGCAGCGAACACGGGCAATATCAGGACGATAAGATTGAACGCTTCGACCGCGAGATTCAGTTCTACATTGCCTATCTGACGTACATCAAAGTGCTGCGGCAAACCGGCTTGAGTTTCTGCTACCCACAGATTTCTGATATGTCCAAGCAGGTCAGTGGCCAGCAAGTCTTTGATCTTGCCTTGGCTTCCAAGCTGACCAAGGAAAAAATACCAGTGGTCTGTAACGATTTTTACCTACGTGACCCAGAGCGGATTTTCATCGTTTCAGGCCCCAACCAGGGTGGTAAAACAACCTTCGCCCGGACATTTGGCCAACTGCATTACCTGGCCAGTCTGGGTTGTCCAGTTCCGGGGAAGGAAGCCCAGCTGTTTCTCTTTGACCACCTATTCACACATTTCGATAAGGAAGAGGATATCGCCAATCTACGCGGTAAATTACAAGATGATCTAATCAGGATCCGGCATATCCTGGAGCAGGCAACACCGCGCAGTATCGTTATCATGAACGAGATCTTCTCATCCACCACGCTCAATGATGCCATCTATTTAAGCAAGAAGGTCCTGGCAAGAATCTCCCAACTGGACCTGTTGAGTGTCTGCGTTACCTTTCTTACGGAGTTAGCATCGTTCGATACCAAGACAACCAGCATCGTAAGTACGGTGGATCCCGATGACCCAGCGGTCCGTACCTACAAAGTCGAACGCAAACCGGCCGATGGTCTGGCCTATGCCTTAGCGATTGCCGAGAAATATCGGGTAACCTACGCCCGGCTGAAGACGAGGATCAAGGCATGAGAGTGTTCTTGATGCATGAGGATCAGGATTTTGATCCGGAACAGGAATTGCCACCCCATGAACAGATACTCAGACAGGATCTGGAGCTGGACACCCTGCTGCGAGCCATGGCGGATGACGACGAGTTTTTGTTTGACGTAGCGCGCAAGACCTTTCTGTTGAGTATGGACAATGATACTGAAACGATCCTGTACCGACAGGCGATCGTGAAGGACTGCCTGCATAATTCTGCAGTAATCAGGGCACTCTATGAACTCGCCGTGGAGGCCATCGAAGGAAAGAAAAAGAGCTATTGGAGTTTTCTAGGCAACCACCCGTCCTCGACTCTGTACGGATCGATTAAGGTTCTGCAGATGTTCATGGACATACTTGGAAAGCTGAAAGGCATCGCCGATACCAAGGCCGGGCAATTTGCGTCAAAAGGGCTCACAACGCTCTTTGCAATGCTGCGCAAGGAGTTCAGCGACGAATATCTCGTCAGCATTCAAACCCATTTAACAGAATTGAAGTTCGGTGCGGGAGTCTTGGTGAGTGCCGAGTTGGGATCGGGTAACGAAGGTAGCCACTATAAGCTCCGCCAGCCTCATAGCAAAAGCGCAAACTGGTTCAACAGGATATTAGGCAAAGGGCCGCACACCTACACCTTTCGCATCGCCGATCGCGACGAGGTCGGCGCCAAGACGCTGGCAACGCTGCAGGATCGAGGCGTCAATCTGGTCGCCAACTCACTTGCCCAGTCGATGGATCATATTCTCAATTTTTTCGAAAGGCTGCGCACGGAACTTGCCTACTATGTTGGCTGTTTGAACTTGCACGCTCAGCTCTCCCAACGAGGTACAGCGACATCCTTTCCAGATCCGAAGTCTGCTGGGAGTCGTTGCCTCCACTTCAGCGGATTGTATGACGTCAGCCTGGCGCTAAGTATGCAGTGCGATATCGTGGGCAATTCCCTTGATGCTAACGGCAAGAGTCTGATCATCATCACCGGCGCCAACCAGGGTGGCAAGTCGAGCTTCCTGCGGGGGCTTGGTCTGGCACAATTGATGATGCATTGCGGTCTGTTTGTCGCCGCTGAGTCTTACGCGGCAGAGCTTTGTAGCGGTTTGTTTACCCACTACAAACGTGAAGAAGACGCCAGCATGATGAGTGGCAAGCTCGACGAGGAATGTGTCCGATTAAACGATATCGTCAACCATATCGCCCCCGGGGCAATGTTGCTTTTCAACGAATCGTTTGCCTCAACCAATGAGCGTGAAGGGGCGGAAATTGCCCGGCAGATCGTTTGTGCGTTACTGGAGCGTCACATCAAGGTCGTGTTTGTAACCCACATGTATGATTTCGCACACGGCTTTTTCGACCGAGGTGCAGACGATACCATCTTCCTACGCGCCGAAAGACGCGCCGATGGGACCCGAACCTTTAAGCTTATCGAGGCCCACCCGTTGGAGACCAGCTATGGCGAAGACTTGTACAAACAGATATTCCCAGCCGAAACCGGGGAACTGAGCGCAGATAGCCCGTCTCCAGACAGTCGACCTTCGATGACTCATTGACCTCAAAAATCCAGCACCGACACGGTAGGACTGACATCCCTAAATACGCGGTACAGAAAATT
>CAJXGK010000040.1 GCA_913053815.1 uncultured Rhodanobacteraceae bacterium | reverse complement strand
TGGAACCGCTTGCAGTTGGAAGGTGCGAACCCACTGCTCAAAGGGCTCGATGAGAGCCCATCCTTCGTCTATTTTGTGCACAGCTACGCGGCACCTGTAACGGTCAACACTCTGGCCTATTGCGAGCATGGCGTGCCGCTCAGTGCGGTGGTCCGGAAGGGTAATTTTTACGGTATGCAGTTTCATCCCGAGCGCTCCGCAGCGCTGGGTGCGCGGCTATTAGGAAATTTTTTGAGCTTATGACTTTTGCTGTAATCCCTGCCATCGACCTACGTGCCGGCCGGGTGGTACGGCTGCTGCAGGGAGACTATGGGCGCTGTACCGAGTACCCGCTGGAGCCATTGGCGTTGGCCCAGGCTTATGCCGCAGCCGGGGCCGAATGGTTGCATGGGGTCGATCTTGATGGAGCCCGTAGCGGCACGTTGGAAAATCTACCTACCCTGCGCCGACTCGCGTCATCCGGCTTGCGTTTGCAGGCCGGTGGAGGCATTCGCAGCGAGGCGGACATCGAACGTCTGTTCGAGGCGGGTGTCAGCCGGGTGGTGGTGGGTAGTCTGGCCATTTGCAAGCCGCAGCAGGTGATGTGCTGGCTGGGTAAGTATGGCGCTGAACGCATTACCCTGGCTCTGGACACGCGTTGGCGCGAGGGTGCCTGGCGCTTGTCCAGTGGCGGCTGGGAAAGTGACGAGAAGATCACTCTGGATGAACTTTTGCCCCGCTATGTGGAGGCCGGTGCCCGGCATCTGCTGTGCACCGATATTGACCGGGATGGTATGTTGACAGGTCCCAATATCGAGCTGTTGCAGCACCTTCGTCATGCTGCACCGACCTTGCAGGTGCAGGTATCGGGCGGGGTGCGCAAGCTTGCCGACCTGCGTGAGGCCCAATCCTGCGGTGCCGCAGGGGTGATTCTTGGCCGGGCACTGCTTGAAGGCCGCTTTACCCTGGCCGAGGCCCTGGCCGTTGTGGATTCGACCGTTATGCCTGCAAGTGCAGCGGGTCGGGAGCCGACTTCATGCTGACTCGGCGTATTATTCCCTGCCTCGATGTACGCGATGGCCAAGTGGTCAAAGGGGTGCGTTTTCGCGATCACCTAGTGATGGGTGAAATCGTCGATCTGGCGCTGCGCTATCGCGACCAGGGTGCGGACGAACTGGTGTTTTACGACATCACGGCCAGCCCTGAGGGACGCCGTGTGGATCGCGCCTGGGTCGAACGGGTAGCGCGGGTCCTTGATATTCCCTTTTGCGTGGCCGGGGGCATCCGTCAGGTCGATGCGGCTCGCGAGATTCTGCATGCCGGTGCGGACAAGATCTCGATCAACTCCCCGGCATTGGAACGCCCCGAGTTGATCGCTGAACTGGCTGCCGCCTTCGGGGTGCAATGCGTGGTCGTCGGCATCGACAGCCTGCGTGCTGCCGACGCTGAGTGGTGGGTACGTCAGTATAGCGGTGATCCGAGCAAAACCCGGGCCGTGGCCCGGCGTACCCTCGATTGGGTGGTCGAGGTGCAGCAGCGGGGTGCCGGGGAGATTGTACTCAACTGCATGGATGCCGATGGGGTGCGTCAAGGCTATGACATCACCCAATTACGCACCGTACGAGCCCTGTGCCGGGTACCGTTGGTGGCCTCCGGCGGGGCCGGTTGCGAGGCTGATTTTGCCGAGGTTTTCCAACAGGCCGATGTCGATGCCGCCCTTGCCGCTAGTGTGTTTCACCAGGGCAGTGTACGTATTCCGAATCTGAAAACCACTTTGGCGGCACAAGGTATTGCCGTGCGGCCAGCCAAAATTGCGGAGAGAACCGATGCATGATTTCCCCAAGTTAGTATTCGACCTGTCGCCCGAGACACTGGACTGGGACAAAGTCGGTGGTTTGTTACCGGTGATCGTGCAGCACTGGCGTGACGGTCGGGTACTGATGTTGGGTTACATGAACCGCGAGGCCCTGGGGGTTACTCTGGAAAGCGGCAAGGTGACCTTCTTCAGTCGCAGTAAGCAACGTCTGTGGACCAAGGGCGAGAGCTCAGGACACGTACTGATCGCCAGGTCCATCCATATCGATTGTGACCGGGATACCTTGCTGGTCCACGCCGAGCCGCATGGCCCCACCTGCCACCTGGGTAGCGAGACCTGTTTCGGTGCGGTGGCCGACCCCGATATCACCTTTCTGCCCCAATTGGATACCCTGGTCGAACAACGGCAACGCGAGCGGCCTGCAAACCATTACACCACCGCACTGTTCGAGTCCGGGGTGCGGCGTATCGCTCAGAAGGTGGGTGAAGAGGGGGTAGAAACCGCCCTGGCGGCGGTGGCTCAGGATGATTCGGCACTGATTGGCGAGGCGGCCGATTTGCTCTATCACCTGCTGGTGCTGCTGCGTTCGCGGGGTCTGGGTCTGGTTGAGCTTGTGGGCCGCCTGCGTGAGCGACACACCGCGGACTGAGGAGTCGATCAAGCGTCTCCAGAATTCTGCGCTTTATAGTGATCAGGCCGGTGCGTGTTACCTGGCGGGTGTTGCGTAGCGAGAGCCAGATCCATCAGGTAGAAGCGGTTGCAGCCGCCATGTCCGGTGTTACCAAGAGGGGTGTCGATGGGGGTGAAACCACTTTTCCGGTACAGCGCTGCGGCGGCATCCATACCGGTCAGGGTCTCGATGTAGCAGCGATGGAAGTCGAATTCACGCGCCCGGTCCAGACATTGCTGCATCAAAACGCGCCCCGCCCCGAGACCGCGCAGGTTGGGCAGAAAGTACATTTTCCGAAGTTCGCAGGTGTCTGCGCCGCCACCCTCCAGTGGCGCCACGCCGCCGCCGCCCTCGACCCGGCCTTCACGCTCCACCACAAAATAGACACAGCGTGATGGCGAATACGCCTGGCTCATGCCATCCACTTCGGTATCGTGAATAGCAAAACCCACACCACCGGCACCGAATTCGGGCATGACGGTGCGAATGATAGCCGCCAGGGCCGGATCATCACGGGTTTCGATCGGGCGGATTTGAAATTCGTGCTCGGAGGGCGCGGATAACATGTAGCGATCCTGGATGATGGGGGCGGAAAATGCTCAGAGTCTACAAGAACTGGCCCTGACCCAGTTTTCGGAGCGATGCCATCAGGAATCAATAGGCGGGGAAGAAATAGCCTCGATTGATGCGGTTCGTACCTCCCCACATCCTACAGGCTGGATTCCGCCTACGCGGAAGTGACGACAAGGGTCGTTGCATGCTTGTCTATGGCCGTGGTTCGTAGTGCGGGGTCAGGGCAAATCCCGTAGGGCGGCCGGCATGGAAGCCGGTCGGTTCGTTGCCAGCTCAGGGATGAGCTGGCAACGAATGCCCGCAGCCCTGAACGCACCCGTAGGGCGCGAACCCCGGCCGCCCCTCTCTTCGCCCCTTCTCTCGCTCGCCCGAGAGAAGGGGCACGCCCCCGCAGGTGGGTGGAAGCTTGTCGCTCTGGACGTACAGAGCGTCCGTAGACAAAAGTCCCGTCATCCCGGGCGATGCCCCGGGATCCAGCATAAGGTCGTTGGATCGAGATTGTTTGTCGTATACAGAACCATCAATAAATAGCGAATGTCCACTCCGTGGTCCCGGTTGGTCACTATTCGCTACGGTGTGGCAGTCCCGTTGTTTCTGATGGTGTTGTGGCAACCCCCTGGCCCGCATCCAGGTAGCGGTTCTTGAGCCTCACGTAGTGTGCGGCGGAGTAGGCCAACTGCTCGATCTCGCCGGCGTTGAGCTTGCGCACACAGCGTGCCGGGTTACCCAGCCACAGCTCACCGCTGGCAACAATCTTGCCGGGTGGAACCAAAGCAGCGGCACCGATCATGGCGGTCGGTTCGACGACGACGCCATCGAGCAGTACGGCATGAATACCGATCAGGCAGGTGTCGCCAACGCGGCAGGCGTGTAGGACCGCACCGTGGCCGATGGTGACCTCGGCGCCGATTTCCAGAGGCCGGCCGCCGGGTGAATAGGGGCCATCGTGGGTGACATGCAGAATGGTCCCGTCCTGCACACTGGTACGGGCACCGATGCGGATGTGTTGCACATCACCGCGAATCACCGCACCTGGCCACACCGAGACATCGTCGCCGAGCTCCACGTCACCGATCAGCGTGGCCGATGGATCAATATATACGTGTTTGCCAAATTGTGGCTGGGTACCGTTAAAAGGGCGAATAGATAGGTGCATTGATGGGTTTCTGTTGGGGCGAGTATGGTCTGGCATAGATGCCATCCTAATGCTGCGGGGAGTCAGATATGTACACTGAACCGAACGAGTCCGCATTACGCGAACTACTGCAAGGCCAGCGCCGGGCACAGGCTGTAAAGGTTCCGGACCGGGCTCAGCGCCTGGATGATCTGCTGCGCTTGCGGGAGGCCTTCAAGGCTCGCCTGGATGATTTGTGTGCGGCCATGGATGCGGACTTCGGGCATCGTTCCCGGCATGAGTCCCTGCTTGCCGATGGCCTGGTGGTGATCAATGCGATCGACGATGTACGCCGCCATCTGCGCCGCTGGATGCGCTCCAAGCGGGTGCGCGCAGACTGGCTGTTTATTCCTGCTCGTGGGGAGATTCGCTATCAGCCACTGGGGGTGATTGGGGTGATCGCGCCATGGAATTACCCGGTCAATCTGGCTCTGGTGCCGTTGATCGAAGCGCTTGCCGCCGGCAATCATGTGATGCTGAAGCCCTCTGAGCAGACCCCACGCACCTCGCAAGCCATGGCCGAACTGCTCGATTCAGTGTTTCCCAAAGAGCGGGTGGCGACCGTGCTGGGTGGCCCCGAGGTGGCGGCGTGTTTCAGCGCCCTGCCGTTCGATCACCTGATTTTCACGGGATCGACCACAGTGGGACGCAAAGTGGCGCTGGCAGCGGCCGCCAATCTGACCCCGGTGACCTTGGAATTGGGTGGCAAGTCGCCGGCAATCATTGCCCCGGATTATCCCTTGCAGACGGCAGCGGAACGCATTGCAGCGGGTAAACTGCTCAATGCTGGCCAGACCTGCATTGCTCCGGATTATGTGTTGTTACCCGAAGCCGTGCAGCGCGACTTTGTCGCTGCGTTGCGAGCTTATGTTGAGCGCCATTATCCAACTTTGCGCGACAACCCGGATTACACCACTATCATCAATGATCGCCAGTATGCCCGGCTGCGGGGGCTGGTCGATGCAGCCCGTGCACAAGGCGCCACGGTGGTAACTTTACCCGGCGAAGAAGCGCATGACCCTGAACGCCGTCTGTTTGCCCCGACCCTGCTGCTGGATGTACGCGAGGATATGCGGGTCATGCAAGAGGAGATCTTTGGTCCCATCCTGCCGCTGGTTGGATACACCGAGCTGGCTGAGGCACTGGCCTGGATCAACCGCCACCCGCGACCGCTATCGCTGTATCATTTCGACCATGATCAGGCCCGCACTGAGCAGGTCCTCGAACAGACCCACGCCGGGGGCGTGACCGTCAACGATGCGGTGCTGCATTTCGTCCAGTCGCGGCTGCCCTTCGGTGGCATCGGGGCGTCGGGCATGGGCCACTACCATGGGCATGCGGGGTTTGTGACGTTTTCCAAACAGAAACCGGTGCTACGGCAAGCCCGCTGGTCAGGTATGGCGCTAATGCGCCCGCCCTATGGGCGCCTTGCCGACCGCCTGCTGGCCTTTTTGACCCGTTGAGGGGGCACAAAAGTGGTCGGGTCGCCCCGAACACAAAGCGTCTGTAGATGGGCGGCACTGCCAGCAGATAAAAATTCTGTCATCCCGGGCGACGACCCGGGATCCACCTTGGTCATGGCGAGTCCGGCTCTTGAATCGGGATGATTTCGACCCCAGCATGGGTCTTTCGCCGGATGTTCTCCCATGCCAGTCGACAATCCCCTGCTTCGTGATTCCGATCTGCCTCCTTTCACAGAGATCCGTCCCGAGCATATCCTGCCGGCGGTGCAGCAGTGTCTGGAAGCGTTCCGATCCACGGTGGCCGCGATCAGCGATCCCGGCTCCGTGCACGACTTCGAGCAGGTCCTATTGGCAACTGAGCGCCAGGAAGAGCGGCTCGGACGAGTCTGGGCACCGGTATCGCATCTGCATGCCGTAGCCGACAGCCCAGCTTTACGCGAAGCCTATGCTGTGGCCCTGGAGAAAATGACCGCCCAGGCGTTGCAGTTTGGCCAGCACCGCCCGCTGTTCGAAGCGGTCAAGGCGGTTTACGAGAGTGCCCAGTTTGCTGGTTTGTCCCCAGCCGAGCGAGCCTTGGTGGAGCATCAGCTACGCGATTTCCGGTTGTCTGGTGTGGCCTTGGAAGAACCGGCCCGCACCCGGTTCCGTGAAATTGGCATGGCCTTGTCGAAGCTGACAACCGGGTTTGAGGAAGCGGTACTGGATGCCACCGAAGCCTGGAGTGAACACCATGACACTGCAGACCTTCTAGCGGGCTTGCCCGAGGCCGAACGTGGCCCGTTCTTCGTGGCGGCCCAGCAGGCGGGGATGGAGGGCATATTGGTTACCCTCAAGCCACCGGCCGTCCAGGCAGTACTGAGTTATGCCGAGGATCGTGGCTTGCGGGAACGGGTCTGGAGTGCCCATCAAACCCGGGCTTCGGACCAGGGGCCGCAGGCCGGACGTTTCGACAACAGCAAGCGCATCGAGCAGATCCTTGCGCTGCGTCACGAGGCCGCCGGCTTGTTGGGATATGCGAACGCGGCTGAGGAATCCCTGGCAACCAAGATGGTGTCGAACACCGATACCGTACTCGGTTTTCTGCGTGATCTGGTAGGGCGGGCCCGGCCGGTAGCTGAACAGGAGCTTGAGGCTTTGCGGCGCTTTGCCAGCACCGAGCTGGGGTTGGACAGTCTGCAACCCTGGGATGTGGGATTTGCCTCAGAGCGTCTGCGCAAGCAGCGTTTCGACCTCGACGACGCGATCCTCAAACCCTATTTTCCGTTGCCTGCGGTACTCGACGGGTTGTTCGGTATGGTGGCGCAGGTTTTCGGGGTGCGGGTGGTGCCCCGTGACGGGGTGGCGGTATGGAATTCCGAGGTACGCTACCTGGAGCTTTGCAATGCCCAAGGCGAGGCGTTTGCGGGTTTGTATCTGGATTTGTATGCCCGTACGGGTAAACGTGGTGGGGCCTGGATGGATGTGTGTCGCAGTCGTTTTTGTGACCAGAGCGAGCCTTTCAAGCCGGTGGCCTTCCTGACCTGTAATTTTGCCCCACCCCATGGCGATGCCCCTGCACTGCTTTCCCATGATGATGTCCTTACCCTGTTCCATGAGTTCGGCCATGGTCTACACCATCTGCTGACTGAGGTGGATTTGCCTTCGATCGGCGGCATTGAGGGCGTCGAATGGGATGCTGTCGAATTGCCCAGCCAGTTGCTGGAAAACTTTGCCTGGAACCGGGAAGCGTTGCTGGGCTTTGCCCGGCATTACCGCACCGGGCAGGCGTTACCCGCGGCGCTATACCAGCGCCTGCTGGACGCGCGGCATTTCCAGGCTGGCCTAGGTTTGCTGCGACAGCTCGAATTCGCCCTGTTCGATTTTCGCCTGCACCGCGAATTCGAACCCGATAGAGGGGCGCGGGTCATGGATTGTTTGCAAGCAGTACGAGATGACGTTGCGGTTTTACAGCCCCCGACTTGGGCCAGGTTTCCGCATGCTTTCACCCACATCTTTGCCGGGGGTTATGGGGCCGGCTATTACGGCTATTTGTGGGCGGAAGTCCTAGCGGCCGATGCTTTTTCCCGTTTCGAGGAAGCGGGGGGGCTGGATAGCGCCTGTGGTACCGCATTGCGTCGCGAAATTCTTGCGGTGGGGGCTAGCCGACCCGCACTGGAGAGTTTTATCGCGTTCCGGGGGCGTGAACCGCGGATCGAGGCCTTGCTGCGCAGTTACGGACTAACTGCCCGAGAGCCACCGGTCCCGACAAGCGTGGAGCAGGCATCGTAGGATAGGCCCATGAAAATCGCTACCTGGAATGTCAATTCTCTCAAAGTGCGCCTTCCCCACCTTCTGCAATGGGTGCAGGAAAGCTCACCCGATATCATCGCTCTGCAGGAGACCAAGCTGGATGATGCCAGGTTTCCGCATGCAGAAATCGAGGCGGCCGGGTACCGATCGGTCTATTCCGGGCAGAAAACCTACAACGGAGTGGCCGTTCTGGCCCGGCAGATGATTACCGAGGTGATCACCGATATTCCCGGCCTCGAGGACCCGCAACGGCGGATTTTGGCCGTAACCGTAGGGGGTTTGCGGGTGGTCAATCTGTACGTGGTCAATGGCCAGGCCGTGGGTAGTGAAAAATATGCCTACAAGCTGGATTGGCTGAGCAAGGTGACTGCTTTTCTGGCCGAACAATTGAAATGCTATCCCAACATGATTGTGCTTGGTGACTTCAACATTGCCCCGGACGATCGTGATGTGCATGACCCCGAAGCATGGCGGGGGGCGATTCTATGCTCGGACGCCGAGCGCGCAGCCTTGCAGACCCTACTTAAACTGGGGTTTGTTGACAGTTTTCGTACCTTCCATAACGAGGCGGGGCATTTCAGCTGGTGGGACTATCGCCAGGGCGGTTTCCGTCGCCACCGTGGTTTGCGCATCGACCTGATTTTGCTTAGCGATGCCTTGCGTTCCAGGCAGCTAGCCGCCACCATCGATGTGGCGCCCCGTCGCTGGGAGCGTCCTTCCGACCACACCCCTGCGCTACTGGAATTGCAGGCATGATTAATGAGCAAAACTTTTCCCTGACCGATACAGAACTCGACGAACTTGACCATTTTCTGCGTGAGCAGATGGTTGAGAATGATCAGGAGGCCTTGTTACTGGATGGCGTGCACGGCTTACTGACCGCATTAGCAGTGGGACCGCAGCCAGCCCAGCCTGATGAGTGGCTACCTGAGGTGTTGCACCAACCGTTTATGGATGCTACTCAGGGTCGGCACATTTTAGGTTTGCTAGCACGATTGAACGACTCTATTTGCAGTGAGCTGGATGCCGACTGTTACGAGCCCATCCTTGGTGAGATGCAAGACGAGCAGGGCCAGGCGGGGATTTCTACCGCGGGCTGGTGTAGTGGTTTTGCCCAGGGCATGGATCTGCGCTCGAATATTTGGGAGTTAAGGCTTGATGAAGACATACAATTGGTTGAGCTGTTGGCACCGGTGATGGAATTGGCGGCCCAGGACGGCGCTTTGGGTGATAACGAGGTGATCGATCTGATGAGCGAGCAGGAATATGGCACGCGTCTGGCCGAGCTTCCTGAAATCGTTGATGCAATGGCGCAGTACTGGCGTGTACGTCCACCGCTGGGTCGGGAACAGCAATCAGTTAGCAAGGATGCAGCGGTGGCATATCAACGCCGTAGTGGTCATTCAGTGCACTGACATCGCGGTTAAAAAACGGGGGTTCATCGTTGACCGGTCACTCTATATCAGGTTGCGGGTGAGTAGCGCGAACCCCAACGTGGTGAGGGGCCCACCGCCGGTAGATGGTTGCTTGTCGCCAAGAGTATTTCCTGCGCCTACGGTGCGCGAGTTCATTTTTCCTGTCCAAGAAAACGAACCTAAAGAAGGCGGCCCCGGTTGGGTGCCGCACCGGGTGATTGCCACGGTGGGCACCGCGTAACCTATAGGAGGTGGTGAGGGACGAACCCCATCAATTTTTGGCGATACGGCTCTGCGTTCAGAGTCACAGGCTTCCACCCACGGTGATGGGCGTGCTACTTCTCTCGTTCGCCCGAGAAAAATTGGCTAAGAGAGGGGCGGCCGGGGTTCGCGCAGCCGGTTGAACCGCCCTGCTGCAATCGACGTACCTCCCAACGACGTCCCCTGGGCATCGCAGCACAGCACCTTGATCCGTGGGGCTGCACGGTTGTGGAACACATACACCCCCCAGTCACCAGCCGTCCGGACTCAGCATGTACGAATCCTGATCCCGCTGCTACTTACCCCAGGCTTATTTCATATTGAACAAGGTTATTCTTTTGTATGTGACTCATAAAAGACTACAATGTTTTCGAACATTTTGATTGATTGTAGATCCCAATTTATTTGGAGGAGCCTGGGCCATGACTGCTGAAACCTACGTCCGCGCACGTATCGACACACGCACCAAGAAGCGTGCCTTGGTGGTACTCGATGCCATGGGGCTTTCCACCTCGGACGCGATCCGCTTGTTGATGGTGCGCATTGCCGATGAAAAGAGGCTACCTTTTGAGGTTAAAGCGCCCAACCGTGCCACGATTGCGGCCATGGCAGAAGGTGATGCCATTATTCGCGCCCGCCGTGCCCGCTTTGCCGACGCTGGAGCACTGTTCGATGAGCTCGAAAACGACGGCGCGCAGTAAAAGAGCCTCTCTCCCACGAGCATCGGATTTCACCCAAAGCTTCCTCAAGGACTGGCGACGGCTGTCGTACTCCGGTCGTTACAGCATGCAGCGGCTTAAACAGGCAATGCTGATTCTGGTAGCAAACGATGAGCCGTTGGGGGCCGAATGGTCGGACCATGCCCTGGCCGGTAAATGGGCGGATCACCGGGAATGTCATATCGGCGGCGATTTTCTTTTGATCTACCGGCTTGCCGAGAAAGGAAAGAACAAGATGGTTGTGTACGTTCGCACGGGCACGCACAGCGAGTTATTTCGGGAATAAGAAATCCGCAGAGAAACCAACAGGGGCGGACTCGACCCATAACGGTTGATCGCTGTCGATACTGTCTGGATTTTCGATTCCCGCGCAGGCGGGAATCCACCCGGCCCGGAGTACAGTTTAGGCTTGCTCGGACGGTGTCGCCAGGCTATGGA
>CAJXGK010000039.1 GCA_913053815.1 uncultured Rhodanobacteraceae bacterium | reverse complement strand
CAAGTGTCTGAACGACTTGGCCAGCAATACGGCCAATTTCACCCCCAATATCATTGTTGACGATCTGGGCTTTCCGGGTGTGGCTATGTTCACCAATGGCGGCTTTGCCACGGCGGTGCAGAACTTCGCCAAAGCGCACCCGAATATCCAGCTGGTCAGTGCGGCCGGCAATGATGCCCGCCAGTTCTGGTCAGGAACCTGGAAGCCGACCCCGGTCAACGTGACTATTAACGGCATCCCCTACACCCAGGCACAGAACTTCGGCAGCTCCTCCAGCCCCAATGTCAACATGAGTTTCCGGGTCGCCGCCGGCGATACCATCACCTATCTGATGCAGTGGGACGACACTTGGGTGGCCAGCAATGCCATCACCAAAACTACCCCGAACGATCTGAACGACTATGACGTTTTTCTCACCGACACCCAGGGCAACATATTGGCCTGTAATCAGGGTGCCAATTTCGGTAGCAGCGCCAGTCCACCGTCGCCCACCAGTTGCCCTTATACCAACACCACTACTCAGCCTACTCATAGTCCCGGGCCGCAACCGGTGCAAGGCAACACCTGGACCAATAATGGTAAGTCAACCGTCACGGTATATCTGCAAATTTATTATCAAGCGGGATCACCGGGGCAGAATCTCAAGGTGCTGGTCAGCTCAAACAAGTATCAGCTCAACCTGTTGCCCGACATGCCGGCGGGCAGCATCTATGGACAATCAGCGCTGAAATATCCCTATGAGCTGACGGTTGGAGCCATCAGCGCCGCCAAGGCTACGGCCAAGACCTATCAGATCGAACCTTACAGCTCCCAGGGGCCGATTCTGTTCTCCCAGCCCAGCACGGGTAAGCAAACCTATATCAAGCCCGATTTTGTCGGTGTGGACTGCGTCAAAGTAACCGGTGTGGGGGGCTTTGCTAATCCGTTTTGCGGTACTTCGGCAGCAGCGCCACATATCGCGGCCCTACTGGCTCTGCTGCAATCGGGATATCCGAGCCTGGATGATTATAAAATGCTCAAGGACGGCGCTACTACGATCAGCGCAACGGTTCCGAACGGGGTGTATGGCTATGGCTTACCCAACGTTTACCAATCGGCACTCATCGACTCACCCAAGCCAATCGCCCATATCACCACGCCAGTCGCCAATAAAAGTATCACTGTGGGCGGTTCCGTCAGCTTCAAGAGCAGTTGCTCGGCCAATGGCTCACCGGGCACCATCAGCCCCAGCTGGGATTTTGGAACCGGTTCGGGTATTGCTGCGTCCACCTCGCTCAGCCCCAAGGTCACCTACACCAAAACGGGTACTTTTACCGCCACACTGACCTGTACCAATTTAATATTCGATTCTACAGGTGCCGCAAGTCGTGTCATCACGGTCGCCCGGGCTCCGTCCAGCGGTGGTGGTGGTGCCATTGGCATCTGGATGTTACTGCTACTTGCCGGGCTGGCTCTGACGCAACCGGTCGGCAACGGCGAACGGCCCGCGATCAAAAACTGAGCAAGTGTTGCAATCTCTCAAGCCGGAGGGGCTCCATCACCTCCGGCTTTTCAGGTTCACTCTTAACGAGATCGCGCATAACGTGGCAAGGTAATCCGGGTTACCCATGGCAACCTGGTCAAGGCCGGTATTCGTGAGGGGGCAACCCAGCCCTCTACGACATTGAGTTCGGGCACGTTCACTATGTGGGTCATGCCGGCCTGCTGCAAGGTTGCCAGAATCCCTCCCGTTGCATGACTAACGTATGCATAGACCTGAATGCGCCCTTGAGTATCCTGTACCCAGCGATGGGGCCTACCGGTGGTCTTGCCCTGGTCCAAACCCTGCAAGGCCACCTGCAGTGCAGGAGCGATCTTGGCTGAGTCAGGGGTAGCGCCAGCCTCTAGAGACGGTGTGTCCACCGCACAAGCACTCAGCAAGCCCAGCCAGCTCAGCAACAGAATCCCGCGTAACCAGCATGATTTCGCGACATCGCTGTGAGAGTACGCGATTCGCTCTTGCCACCCGCGGCGCCAGGTAAAGCCCATAAACATCACTCGCTAACTTGCCAACGGCTACCTTTCAAGCTTACTCGCACGCCATACATACCTCCCGACCCGGTAACGACCCTGAGCACCTGTTGCTCATGTTGACGGGTTACCGGTAAGAATTTCCTGGGCCGTTTGAATACTCTGTTCCATGGCCGCCAGCAAGGTCTCCGAGGTCATCGGTTTGCGCAAAAAACCGTCCGCACCCACGGCCATCGCCTGGGCTTCCTCACCACCACCGGTACGGGCGGTGATCACTAGGACCGGAAGATGACTTGCACTGCCCTGCTCACGGGCCCGCAGGATACGTAGAATCTCGAATCCGTCAATCTCCGGGAGGTCCAGGTCCAGAATTAATACGTCCGCATCTCCGGCATCGAGTTCAGCCAGGGCAGCCAGACCGTCCGCCGTAGCCCGTACCCGATGTCCCTTGGCTTCAAGCATGCCTTGCAGTACCTCAACCACCATCGGCTCATCTTCGGCCAACAAAACCGAGCGCTGCGCTGAAAACGGGACTTTGCCAGTGGGCACTGTGGGTGCCGCCGCCGGAGCATCCAGAATCTCCAGGGGAAAATGCACATGAAAAGAACTGCCTTTGCCCACTTCGGAGTCGAGTTCGATATGCCCACCCATGAGTTCAGCCAGCTCCCGACTGATCGCCAGACCCAGGCCGCTGCCACTGCTGCGCTGGCTGGTTGCACCCTGCTCATAGCGACGGAACAAGCGGCTGCGCTGCTGCGCATCAATCCCCGGCCCGGTATCAATCACCTCACAAACCCATTCCTGTTCATGCCTGCTCACCCGCAACCGTACCGAACCCTGTTCAGTGAACTTGATGGCATTGCTCAGCAGATTCAACAGAATTTGCTTGATGCGCAAAGCATCGCCCGACAACCTTGTGGGCAGGTCCGTAGATAGTTCCAGACTCAAAGCAATACCCTTGCGCTCAGCCAGCGATTGCTCCAGATCCACCGCCTCCCGAACCAAGTTGGCGGGATTGAATGGGGCAATATCCAGGCACATACGTCCCGCCTCAATCCGGGCCAGATCCAGGGTGTCATTGACTAGTTTGAGCAGTAGTGAGCCGGACCGCTTGATCGCATCGACATAACGATTCTGGCGTGAGTTCAGTGAGGTGCCTTGCAAGAGCTCCGCCATGCCCAATACTCCGGTCATCGGGGTACGTAACTCATGTCCCAACATCGCCAGAAAGCGGGTTTTACTGGCATTGGCCTGTTCGGCGACACGCCCCCGTTCTTCGATCAGACGTAAGCGATGCCGTTGTTCAAGACGTCTGCGGCTCCAGCCATACAGTCCCAGCAACAGCAACAACCCGGCAATTACATATACCGCACGCGCGATGTTGCTATTCCAAGGTGGAGGCTGCACAGTGATATGTAACGGTGCATTCAAGCGACCCCACGGCCCATGGGGCAAGGCGGCCTCGATTTCGAGCTGGTAGTGACCGGCATCAAGGTGACCAAAATTGCGCCGTCCATCACTACCGACAGGAACCCAGTTTGGATCATAACCAAGTAGGCGAAACCGGTACCGGGTATGCCGCGGATTAACATAGGACAGCGCTCTTGCTGTCACGTTGAGATCGCGCTCATACCAATGGAGATGAATCGTATGATCTTGAGGACGTAAGTGTCTCAATACCCCTTGGTCATCACGCAGGGTGATGCTCTCGATCCGAGGCTGTAAGCGTAACGCCGGCAGGGGGGTGTAGTGGGGATAAAAACCCAGCAGACCACCACGCGTCGCACCGATCAGTAGATTTTTGCCGACTGATACCCAACCTTTGGTCGTGAACGGTTGGGCGGCAAGAGGCTCGGTTCCGGCAAAATGGAAAAGTTCATGGTTTTTCGGGTTATAACGCAGCAATCCACGCAAGGTACCGGCCCAGATCTCACCATGTTGATCGACATACATCGATAGTACTTGTACACCCGACCAACCTTGAGCCACGCCGTAAACACCAAGACGCTTGGCAAGCCCTGATGGTTCAAGAAGATATTGCTCAAGGTGATCCTGATAAGCCACCCAGAATCGCTGCTGCGAACCAAAAGCCAGCGCAAAAATGGCCCCGGAGGTCACCCCCTTGACCACCTTGAGTCGGCCGGCGACGTCCTGTCTCTCCAGCCCCACCCCACTGCACCGCCACAAACGTTGCTGGTGCCATGCCAGGCACTTGGTTTCTCCCCCGGTCCCTTTGCTCACGCCACGAGGAACCCGGGTAAAGGCATGCGTGTGCAGGTTGATTCGTGCCACACCATTCTGCAATGAAGCGATGTACATCCAGTCAGGCTCGTCAACCGCCGCCCAATGGATACTGGACATACCCGGCACGACCAGCGACTGCAGACGGCCATCCGGTCTGAGCAAGGTGATCCCATACCGTTCCAGAATCCATAAATTACCGCCTGCAGTACTGGCCAATCCATAGAAAAGTGATTTTTTAGCTGCGGCCAGATCTACGCTTCTGGATTGACCCGTCGCCAGATTAAAATGTAAGACCTCCCCTCGAAACAGGCTCACCCATAGCCCACCCTGGTGATCGGAGGCCAAACCTTCAATCTTGCCGCCAGCGATTGGCAAACTACCGGGCCGCCAACTCCTGCGAAAGATGCTGAAACGATTCCAGCTGGGAGGCAGGTAGGCCACGCCTCCCCAGGTGAAGGCAAGCCACAGCCCCCCTTCCCGGTCAAGCGTCAAGGCGGAAATTCGGCTTTTAATCAGCTCATCGGAAGTCATCGAGTGAATATCAAGCGAAATCCAGCGGCCGGCGGAATTCCGGTATATCAGCCCGGTAGGGGTAGCTATCCACAACCCACCATGAGGACCGAGCTGGCTCGCGTATACGAACCGGCCCCCGGTTCCAGAAACCAGCTCTGCATGGGGGTCAGACCCTGCATACAGCCGGAAAACACCCATCCCTGTCGCAGCATAGACCGAGTGACCTTCTGTACTGAATGAAGCCACCATCTTTAACCCCGGGTGGGTTCTTTGTAACGGGATACGCCGGATATGGCCCGCTGCGGTGATTAGGTCCAGGCCTTGTAAGGTACCCACCCAGAGCCCGTTGCCTGTTGCCGCATGCAGGCTGAGTATGTAATCCGTAGCCAGACTGGCCGTATCGCCGGGCTGATGTCGGAAGTGGGCGAAGCCCTTGTCATCTTTGCGTAGGCGGTTCAAACCCGAATTGGAACAAGCTACCCAGATCGCACCATCATCGGTCTGGGCAATGGAAAACACATCATTTCCCGACAAACTGGAAGGATCGTCGGCATGATGCCGCCAGTGCCGGAACCCATAGCCCGGTTCATACAACTGCAAGCCCGAACCCTCACCCCCGCTCCAGATCCTGTCTTTGCGGTCAACCAGAATCGTCGCTACATCATTGCTGCCCAAGGTGGTAGGCACCGCCTCATCATGCCGAAACACCGTAAACCGCACACCATCGAAACGCAGCAAGCCGTCACGGGTACCGATCCAAATGAATCCCTGCCGATCTTGGACGATCGTCTGGGTGCCGCTTACCGGAATCCCGTCACGCACTCCATACAGCCGCAACTGCGGCGTGGGCATGACAACCGGTTCCTGGGTAACGCCATTCTCTGCCGCTCCAGCCGGCATAGCCAAGAGCATGGTAGCCAGCCAACCGCTGCAACATTTCCAGAATATCGTAGTCATCCAGTCACTCCCCCCGAGCTTTCTGAACCAGGCGCCCAAAGCTGATCCTACCTGATATCGACAAACCGCTGAGGTACCGCCCAGGTAATCCGTGTTAGAACCCTCAAAGCGCATTGCCCTGAAGGTGATGTCATCACCATAGCGCAGTGGGTCGCCTCGGTTCCATGGCTATACATGGCCGGCCACCCTGAAGCACCACAGCTGGCGTCAACAGCCATTCTCTGGGAGAATTACCCAGTGGTACGGCTGCATTCAGGAATATTGATGAGGCGCTTGGTCGGCACGATTTTGTTATTGGCTCTCGGTCGTACCGTAATAGGTATCCCGGCCGATGCGGCCGCTTTATCACCGGGTCAGCGGGTGACTCCGCAACCGACATCTACGGCTGGACAGGCTACCGGCAACCATCCGGCTCCTTCTGCGACCAAAAATAAAATCCAGGCTGCGGAGAAGACCCTGACCGGCCAATCCTTATCCCTCCGACTACTAAGTACCACCAGAACCCAGCGCAGCAATCATGTCCCTGCTGTACCTGCAGAGACCCGCCGCAGCACAAACTCGGCAACGGATATGCCTCTACTCCACCCCCATCCGGTGCTGAGCTGGCGGTCTCTGCTACCCGGCTCGATCCAGTAACTTATGCGGCAGCGGGTCTGAAGCCTGCATCGTTAGACTTGCAAGTATTCAGCTCACAGGATCGATCCGCACACTGAAACGGGCTCCACCTAGTGTCTCCGAACGATCCACTCGCAAATTGGCATGGTAGGAAGCAACCAGGTTCTGCACAATGGAAAGGCCGACGCCGTGTCCTTGTACGCGTTCGTCCCCGCGGACCCCGCGCTGCAGAAGCAGCTCAACCTGGTCATCGGGAATCCCCGGCCCATCATCCTCGACGATCAGCTCCAATCCTTCGCGCAAGGCTCCTGGTACATGCAACGGGCGGGCTGTGACCCATACCCGCCGGCGAGACCACTTGAAGGCATTCTCGATAAGATTACCCAGCAACTCGAGAAGGTCACCTTGCTCACCAAAAAATCGTGCTTCCTCGTCGATATCAAACTCACAAAGTACTCGTTTTTGCACATAGACTTTTTCCAGACTGCGAACCAGGGCCTCGGCCTGTTGAGCAACATTCAGCGGCGCCGCAAAAGTTGCCCGGCCCGATATGGAAGCCCGGGATAATTGATAGGCAACTAGATCATCCATACGCTGCACCTGTTCCAAAACATCTTCATTGGCTTTGGAATCACGTCCATCGGTCTCGAAGCGAGCCCGGATCACCGCCAATGGGGTCTTCAGACTATGGGCAAGATCGGCCAGTGTATTGCGTTGTCGAAGCAGATTTTGCCGTTCGCTCTCGATAAAGGTATTCAAACCTCGGGTCAAGCCGCTCAGTTCCTTAGGATAGTCCATAGAAAGCTGCTCACTTTCACCACGCTGCACCGCGCGCAGCTCCTGACGCACCCTCCGTAATGGCCACAGGCTCCAACGCAATAGCAGTTGCTGCATAACCAGCAGTGCTAGACCCAGACCGGACAACCACAACACCAGGGTGTGCTGAAAAGCATCGATCTGACTTTCGAATCCCGCATCCGATTCGGCAATATGAAAACTTAAGTGCAAGGCCGAATGACCGGGCACATCCCAGGCTACGCCTAGGCTGAGTAGAAACACTTTACCCACCGCACTGGGAATCGGACCCTGGAAGCGACGCTCTCCCGGAGACAACCCGGTTCTGAAACCAAGACCCCGGCCGCGCGCCGAACGCGACGCCCAATATTGTCCTTCACTCCCGGTAACGACGGCATACAAACCCGAACCGGGACGGTCGAAATCCGGGTCGGGTACCGTATCCGGTGGAATCAAACGGCCGTCACGGCGTACATCGAAACGAGCTAGATAAGCGTATAGATAACTTTGCAAGCGCTGGCTTTGCGCCGTGAGAGCACCTTCGTAATAGGCATGCTCAAGCACGAAACCGGTGATACCGAGAAAAGCCACCAACGCCAGTGACGAGGCCAGCGCCGATCTCGCCAGTAACGATAGGCGGCGCTGTTCAGCCGGCATCGCCTTCGCTGCGGGTCAGGGCAAAGCGGTAACCTCGACCCCGTACGGTTTCAATGGGTTTCAATACCCCTTCAGGATCGAGTTTGCGGCGTAGGCGGCCGATGAAGACTTCCAACACATTCGAGTCGCGATCAAAATCCTGTTGGTAAATATGCTCGGTAAGATCAGCCTTGGAAACCAATTCGCCCGCATGCAGCATCAGATATTCCAGAACCTTGTACTCGTAACTGGTCAGATCGACTGTTTTACCCTCTACACCCACTGTTTGTGCCGTGGTATCCATCGCCACCGGGCCACATTGCAACATCGGCTTGGACCAACCGCTGGCGCGCCTGACCAGTGCATTAACACGAGCCAGTAGTTCCTCAATATGAAAAGGCTTAACCAGATAATCGTCAGCCCCGAACTTGAGCGCCTCGACCTTGTCCTGCCAAGAAGTCCGTGCCGTAAGAATGAGGATGGGAAAATTCTGCCCCGATTCACGCAATACCTTGACCAGATCCATACCGGGCATCTTCGGCAAACCCAAATCAATGATGGCAATATCGAAAGGAACTTCGCGACCCAGAAACATACCTTCCTCACCATCTGCCGCGGTATCCACGGCAAACCCGTCGCGTTTCAATCGTGCCGCCAGGGTTTCACGTAACGGTGCTTCATCCTCGACCAGCAAAATACGCATCAGTGTTTCTCCTTAAGTCGGGTTCGAACCTGTACAACTTTCACCACCCCCTTGGGGGTCAGTACCTTGATGCGATACAGCAACTCATGCCGACCCAAGCGCAGCCGGCCGGCTGAGAGTATTTTGCCACCGGTCTCACGTTGTACCTTCTGCACAGCCTGTTCCAGGGTAATAACCGGCTGCATTCGAGCCCACACTGGCAAGGCCAGTAAGCTCAGAAGTATGGCCAGGGCAAAGATACGCGATCGCGACATATTTAGCATCATATCGAAAATTAACTATAGAGCCATTCTCGCTGGTTCAGTCACCCAGTGGTAGAACCCTTGCTGAACCGGCTGTCGGCAAACTCAACGCCCGCATGGCCTGTTCAAGCGCTTCCCAACCCGCCTGGGGGTTCCGCATCCGCTCACTAAGCACGCGCCGAAAACACCGTGCTCCCGGCTGCCCATGGTACAGCCCGAGGAAGTGCCGAGCCATATGTGGCAATGGGGTGCCTCGTGCTAATTCGGCTTCAACATAGGGGCGTATCGATAACAAAACTTCATCGCGCCCCAGGCTATCAGTTGCCCACAAATCGGCATCGATACACGCCAGCACATAGGGATCGTGGTAAGCCGCCCGGCCCAGCATGACCCCGTCGACCTGAGCAAGATGATCGTGGACCCCCAACACGTCGCGAATGCCGCCGTTGATAACCACTTGCAATCCCGGCAAGACTTGCTTCAAACGGTAAACCCGGTCGTAATTCAGAGGTGGAACCGCACGGTTCTCTTTGGGTGAGAGGCCCCGTAGCCAGGCCTTGCGAGCATGCACAATCAGCACCCCAAGACCTGCTTCAATCATGTTCTCGGCAAACTGCTGCAGAGCAGCTTCGCTATCCTGCTCATCCACACCGATACGGCACTTGACCGTAATCGGCACGCCCACGGCATCCTGCATCGCCCGTACGCATTCACCCACCTGCTGCGGCTCGCGCATCAAACAGGCCCCAAAACGACCTTTCTGGACCCGGTCCGAGGGACAACCGACATTTAGATTGATCTCATCGAAACCGGCCCTCTCACCAACCCGCGCGGCCATAGCCAGATCGTGCGGTTCCGAGCCCCCCAGTTGCAGGGCCACCGGGTGCTCGGTGGATACCAGAGCCAACAGTCGGGTTCGATCACCATGTAGTACCGCGCTGGCATGCACCATTTCTGTGTACAGCCGCGCATGCGGTGCCAACAACCTATGGAAGACCCGGCAATGACGATCGGTCCAGTCCATCATGGGCGCGACACAAAGGCGCCACGGAAATACTGCAGCGGATATTTGAGACATCGACAAACCTGGCATGAGCGTGCGGTAATCGCTAAAGTCTGGCAGATTAGTGACCCTAACTGCCGCCTGCCCAGCATTCAAACTTGTCTTCAATGGGGGTATTCAGGCAGGCAAAACCACAGACGTGGTTATAATTGACGTTCTGATTCACTGCCCGGAACCGGGCCAACGTCAAGGAACGTCTATGAAGATCCTGGTCGGCTACAAGCGTGTGGTGGACTACAACGTCCGTATCCAGGTCAAACCTGACGGCAGCGGTGTGGTCACTGACGGTGTCAAGCTTGCCCCCAACCCTTTCGACGAGATTGCTCTCGAAGAAGCCCTGCGTCTGCGCGATCAAGGCCTTGCCAACGAAGTGGTGATTGTCGCCATCGGCCCGGCCGACATGCCACCCCACCTGCGCAATGGTCTGGCGATGGGGGCCGACCGCGCCATCCATGTCGTCACCGATCAGGCCATACAACCGCTGACCGCAGCCCGGATCCTGTTGCAACTGGTGGAAAAAGAGCAGCCCGGCTTGGTCATCCTCGGCAAGCAGGCTATCGACGATGACAGCAACCAGACCGGACAGATGCTCGCTGCGCTGTGGGATCGACCCCAAGCCACCTTTGCCAGTCAATTCAGCATCGCCGACGGCAAGGCTACGGTGGTGCGCGAGGTGGATGCCGGTCTGGAAACCCTTGAAATTGACCTACCCGCGGTGCTCACGACCGATTTGCGGCTGAATGAACCTCGCTTTATCAAACTACCGAATATTATGAAGGCCAAGTCCAAGCCGATCGACACCATTGAGCTATCCAGTCTCGGGGTTGAGCCCGGCGATCATCTGCAAGCCATTCGTTACCACCCCCCCCAACCGCGACAGAAAGGCGTGATGGTGAAGGATGTGGCCGAACTGGTCGAAGCGCTCAAGGCCAAGGGCCTGCTCTGAGCATCATAGGAGAATCATCATGAGCAAGATCCTGATCATCGACTCCGACCCGAACGAACGCACCATCGTCCGCAGCCGGATGACCGAATTCGAACATCTGGC
>CAJXGK010000038.1 GCA_913053815.1 uncultured Rhodanobacteraceae bacterium | reverse complement strand
CGATGGTTTCCCCGTCCCCTTTTAGATCTATAATCAAAACGTCGCCCGAAATGTGCTTTTCCTCTTCCGGGTGGGTGTTGAAATAGTTCCAGACGAAGCAGGCCGCGAGGATATCCTCCGCCGCCTCTCCTACCTTCCCGCCATGGTCGAGCGCTACAAGACCCTGGTCGAAGAAAGTGGTGGCAAAGTGCATCGTCAGGAAGACTGGGGGCGTCGCCAACTGGCCTATTCGATCCAGGATTTGGCCAAGGCGCACTATGCGTTGCTGAATATCGAATGCGATCAGGCCACCATTGACGAGTTGAAGTCCACCTTCCAATTTAACGACGCGGTGTTGCGACATCTCATTATACGCATGGATGAAGCGGTCACCGAGCCTTCCCCAATTCTCAAGGTTAAGGAAAAAGAGGACTCCAAATCACGTCGCCGCGATGAGGAAACCGAGACCCGTTCACACCCCCACAGCGGGTCTGATGAGGGGGCTAAAAAGCCGCCCGAAGACACTAAAAATAACTCACCCGCAGAGGATAAGCCGGTGGAAAATGCCGATGCCGGCGTGACCGATAACGCCGAACAGACTGCCTGAGGATTTCACCATGTCCAAGTTTTTCCGCCGCCGTAAATATTGCCGCTTCACTGCTGAAGGGGTTACCGATATCGATTACAAGGACCTTGCTACCTTGCGTCAGTACATCACTGAAACCGGCAAGATCGTTCCAAGTCGCGTTACCGGCACCAAGGTCCACTATCAGCGGAAGCTGGCACTCGCAGTGAAACGGGCGCGTTTTCTCGCCCTACTACCTTTCACCGACAACCATGACATCTGAGTTTGAGTCGCTGGCCCGCCGGTGAGGGGACCACTGCTTCGCGTTCGGACAGCCACCAGGCTGCATCGGCCGACGATGCTAACGATACGGGAAATTTTCTATGCAATTGATTCTTCTTGAAAAAGTCAAAAATCTCGGCAGTCTGGGTGAAACAGTTATTGTCAAACCGGGTTATGGTCGCAACTATCTGATCCCGCAGGGGAAAGCCATTCCTGCCACGGTTGTAAACCTGGCTGATTTTGAAAAGCGTCGAGTTGGGATTGAAGCACGTGCCCGGGGTCATCTAGATGGTGCCCTATCGCGTAAGCAGGCGCTTGACGGGCAGAGCATCAGCATAGACGTTCATGCCAGCCCCGAGGGCAAGCTGTTTGGATCGGTAGGCCAGCGTGATATTGCCGAGCTGTTCAGTGCCCGTGGCTTAGCCGTGAACAAAGGCGAAGTGGTGCTGGCCGAGGGCCCGCTGCGGATGGTAGGCGAGTACGAAATCACTATCGCTCTGCATACCGATGTGAATGCACTTGTCAAGGTACTTGTGCAGGCAGTTTAGGCAGCACCGCTACACGGTTACGACTCCCGGTCAGGGCGCCTGCGGTGCCTTGATCGGGAGTGAGTGTTGCAGGTTTTGCGACCGCTACAGCTTATACACGCTTATGCACAGGGAGTTCCCTAGTTCTGCACAAGGCGGCCCCTTCCCTCTAACCGTAACACTCGTCATTATGCATGTAATGGTCAGGGCTCATCTCCGAGCCTGACTTCTATCTGAACTGTCGGAGAGGTCAATCGGATGCCTGCATTGAACACGGATCGCATCAATCCAGCCACAGTCGATACCTTGCGTGTGCCGCCGCATTCGATCGAAGCCGAACAAGCGGTTCTCGGGGGCACCATGCTGGTGGCCGATGCCTGGGACAAGATTGCTGATCGTCTCATTGCCGAAGATTTCTACCGCAAGGATCACCGGCTGATTTTTCAGGCAATAAGCGAGCTAGTGGCCTGCAATCAACCTTGTGATGTACTGACCATTGGTGAGTGGTTTCAACATCATGGCAAGACTGACGAAATCGGTGGCGCTGCGTATCTGATTGAGCTTGCGGAAAATACGCCCGGTGCGGCGAACATCCGTGCCTATGCGGACATTGTTCGCGAGAAATCAATTCTGCGGCAGCTGATCGATGCGGGTATCAGCACGGCTGAAGAGGCCTATCATCCTGATGGGCGCCATTCGAGGGATCTTCTGGAAGCTGCTGAGCAGCGCGTCTTTGCTATTGCTGAAACAGGGGCGCGGGGACGCAAGAGTTATACCAGCATGCCCGATACGGCTCGTGAGGTGCTGCGCATTCTCCATGAGCGCTATGAAAACCGTGGCCAGCTTACCGGGTTGTCCACCGGCTTTGTCGATCTGGACCGTTGGACCTCCGGCTTACAAAGGTCTGATCTGGTCGTCGTCGCCGCCCGGCCATCGATGGGTAAGACTTCTTTAGCCCTGAATATTGCCGAGCACGCTGCGCTCAGCGACAAGCAAAGCGTATTGTTTTTTTCCATGGAAATGTCGGTGACCCAGCTTGGCTTCCGACTGGTCTCGGCCATTGGTCGGATAGACCAAACCCACCTGCGCAACGGCGATATTGCCGAGGAGGACTGGCCGCGGGTCACCCAGGCTATGGGCCTTCTCGGGAAGGCCAAGATCTTCATTGACGATACTGCGGCTTTAGCTCCGAATGAAATACGGGCTCGGGCGCGTCGTATCCAGCGTGAGCATGGTCTGGGCTTGATCGTCATCGACTATCTACAGCTGATGCAGGTTCCGGGTAACAAAGAAAACCGGGCCACCGAGATCTCCGAGATTTCACGTGGCCTCAAGGCCTTGGCCAAGGAACTGAATATTCCGGTGGTTGTCTTGTCTCAGCTTAATCGTTCCTTGGAACAACGCACCGACAAACGGCCCATGATGGCTGACTTGCGCGAGTCCGGGGCCATTGAGCAGGATGCCGATGTGATTTTGTTTATTTACCGTGATGAGTATTACCACAAGGATTCCGCTGACAAGGGGCTGGCCGAGGTCATCATCGGGAAGCAGCGCAATGGACCCACCGGTACCCTCAAGCTCGCTTTTCTGGGGCGCTATACCAAGTTTGAAAGTTATGCCCCTGAACGCTACGAGGGTAGCTTCGAGTGAGCCGGATGGCGGTGGCCAGGATCGATCTCCAGGCGCTGCGCGGTAATCTTGCTCGTATACGTGAGTTGGCCCCCGAAATACGGGTGATGGCGGTCGTCAAGGCGGATGGCTATGGTCATGGTTTGGAACGGGTGGCTCGTGCTCTCGCTGCTGCCGATGCCTTCGGAGTCGCGGCGATTGCCGATGGCCTGCGCTTGCGTGCGGCGGGGCATCGCAATCGCATCGTGGTGCTCTCTGGGCCGGATAACCCCGCAGATTTGAGTGAGATGCACCGCCTTGGGCTGGACGCCGTCATCCATCATCCGCAGCAGTTGGCCTGGCTTCAGGAAGACCGGGGTACCCCGCAATTGCGGGTATGGTTGAAGATCGACACCGGCATGCACCGACTCGGCTTTCTACCCGAGCAGGCTCAGTCGGCATACCGGCAGTTGCAAGCCATGTCGAGTGTGCACCCGGAGATCGTGGTATGCACACATTTTGCAGCGGCAGATGAATTCCACAATCCCCTTACTCCGCAGCAGATCGATACCTTCATGCAGGTAGCCGGGATGAGGTCGGTAGAGCAGTCGCTGGCCAATTCGGCGGCGTTCCTGGGCTGGCCGGCGGCCTGCAAGGGTTGGCTGCGGATTGGTGGATTGTTGTACGGACTGTCCGTGGTCGCAGGTCATACGGGTAGCGAGTATGGGTTTCACCCGGCAATGCGCTTGCATACCCGGCTGATTGCGGTAAACCGGATCCACAAGGGCGAGCGCATCGGTTACGCGGCAACCTGGGTTTGTCCTGAGGACATGCCGGTCGGGGTGGCGGCGATCGGCTATGGGGATGGTTATCCGCGAGCGGCACCTAGTGGCACGCCGGTACGGGTTGCCGGTGTCGAGGTACCCCTGATTGGCCGGGTGTCCATGGATTTGATTACTTTGGACCTTCGCACTACACCGGATGCCCGCGTCGGTGACGAAGTACTCTTGTGGGGTCCTGAGCTTCCCGTTGAGCGGATTGCCGAGCAAGCAGGTAGCATCGCCTATGAACTGACTTGTGGAATCACTCGGAGGGTGCTGGTGGTTGAGGCGGACGTTACGGGTTGACGGCGGTTGGGTGTGGGGTCGATGGCGCCGAGTTTCTAAACGTGTTCTGAATCAAAGTGGGTGTGGTAGCGAACTTTAGGTTGCGATGCGGCACCCAATGATGGACCGCCGATCTGTTGTGCCGATACCGGCGCGCAGCGGTTGGCCGATCAGCCCCTGGGTATGGGGTAGGTGGACCCCGGTGATCTCACTCGCCGCCTGACCGGCGGCAGCCGGCATCCCGTCACCGCAATACGGAATGAGGAAATAACCATGAGTGGCAACATGCAATTTAACTTGAGCGGTAAGACTGCGATCATTACCGGGGCGGCCAGTGGCATTGGCCGGGCCATCGCCGAAGCATATGCCCGGGCCGGTGCCGGTGTAGCGATTGCCGACTTGAATGAGGCCGGTGCCGAGGTGGTTGCCAAGGCGATCAATGCCGCCGGTGGCAAGGCCATGGGGGTGTCCATGGATGTGACCGATGAAACCTCGGTTAATACCGCCACGGATAGAGTGGTGGGGGCATTGGGGCCGATCGACATACTGGTTTCCAACGCGGGTATCCAGATCGTCAATCCCATCGAGACCTACAACTTTTCCGACTGGAAAAAAATGCTGGCAATCCACATGGATGGAGCTTTTCTAACCACCAAAGCGGCCCTGAAAAGCATGTACGCAGAGCATCGTGGCGGGGTGGTCATTTACATGGGTTCAGTACATTCACATGAGGCTTCGAAACTGAAAAGTGCCTATGTTGCGGCCAAACACGGATTATTGGGGCTGGCCCGGGTTCTGGCTAAGGAAGGCGGCCCGAAAGGGGTGCGCAGCCATGTGATCTGTCCGGGTTTTGTACGGACTCCGCTGGTAGAAAAACAAATCCCTGAACAGGCCAGAAAACTACAGATCAGTGAGCAGGAGGTGATCCGCAACGTGATGCTCAAAGACACGGTCGATGCCGAGTTCACCACCGTCGAGGACGTCGCCAACCTGGCTCTGTTGCTGGCTGCATTTCCCAGTGCCGCCTTGACTGGGCAGTCATTGGTAGTCAGCCATGGTTGGTACATGGGCTGAGGAGGCTTCATGATCGGTCCAGGTTCCAAGAAGTCCCCAAGTCCGATCCACCCCCAGTCTGGAGTTACTGTGCCGCCCGCCGCGCAAGATGCGGGCCCACCCACGGCATCCAGTATGGATATTCAAGCGGTTCACCAGCAACTGCGCGCCTACAACCAAGTGGCATGGGTGCTGCAGGGAGGTGGAGCGCTCGGTGCTTATCAAGCCGGGGTCGTGGCAGGTTTGAGCCAGATGGGGATCGAACCGACCTGGGTGGCAGGTATTTCCAGCGGGGCCATCCAGTGCGCCTTGATTGCTGGCAATCCAGCCAAGGATCGAGTGCCGGCTGCACCGTTTCTGGCAGTGCATCATGCCCCCCCTTATTGCCGCGATCACCTTGGGAGCAGGAGCCATGGGTCAGCTGGATACCCGAAGCCGCATAGCCGTGGATGGCTTCGATTCAGGCCGGTCGAACTTTGCTGGAAGGGCCGCGAGGTTTTTTTCAGCCGCGGCCCCCGTCGATTTCCCAATAACCGGAAAGAGCCAGCTATTACGACCCCTCGCCACTGTGTAAAACGTTGCTGAAACTGGCTGATTTTGAGCGCATTAATTCGAGAGACATGCGTGTATCGATCGGTGCAGTCAATGTGCGTAACGGTAATTTCGAGTATTTTGACAACACCCGACAGCCACTAACGCCCGAGCATTTCATGGCTTCTGGGGCCTTGCCACCAGGGTTTCCGGCGGTGCGTATCGGTGACGACTGGTTTTGGGATGGGGGCATCCGCACCAGCACCCCCTGGTTTTTCAGGTGGATCTGTGGAGTGCCCGGAGTTAGGTACCCGGGAGCCTGGTGAAGGTACCGGAGCGGGCGAAGGATATCCGCTATTCCAGCCGTACCCGGGCGCTGACCGATCCCCGCAGGCACGCCCACGAACCACGAGCTATCATGCACGCCGTGCTTGAACAGATCCCGCCGGGGTAGCGTGATGGATTATGCCGGGAGATTGCTGCGGTATCTGTCGACAAGCATTACAACATCGTGCCCCTTATCTATCAGGACCAGGCTTTTGACGGCGCGGTCAAGGGTGATCAGTTTGGCCGCGGTAGTATACGGAGCCATGGGCGTAGCGGTCGAACTGATCTTGAGCGAACCCTGAGCCATCTGGACTGGTTTGTCTTGCCCAGCGCAGAGCAGCCGTTCGTGACTCATAATCTGCATCGGCACGATCCAGTCGGCGCGTCATGGGGTTTTGAACCCGGGCAGCCGGTGATTGCTAAACTTGGGCAATTGTCGTAGCCGGGGCCGCCTCCATCATGTCGAAACGTCAGATTGCCTACGTGTGTACCGATTGTGGTGCTGAACATAACAAATGGCAGGGCCAATGTTCCGAGTGTGGGGTCTGGAATACGTTGGCCGAGATCGTGCTGAAACCAGCCCGAGCGACCTCAAGTAAGCGTCGCTCCGGCTACACCGGTACCGCAGCCGGTACGGCAGGGATACATGCCTTGACCGAGGTCGCCACCTATGAGAATCCACGTACCTTGACCGGTATTGCTGAGCTGGATCGGGTGCTCGGCGGCGGACTGGTACAAGGTTCAGTGGTGCTGGTGGGGGGCGATCCCGGCATTGGCAAGTCCACACTGTTGTTGCAGATGCTGGGAGCACTGGGCGACCGCTTACCCGGACTCTATGTGACCGGTGAGGAGTCGCTCGGCCAGGTAGCGGCGCGGGGCCGCAGACTGGGATTGACCATGGGGCCTCTGCATGGACTGGCTGAGACCTGTATCGAGCGTATTCTTGAGCAGGCCATTCAGGCCCAGCCTAAAGCACTGGTGGTGGATTCCATCCAGACCCTGTGGACGGAACAATTAACAGCGGCTCCTGGTTCCATGAGCCAGGTTCGGGAGACGGCGGCGCAGCTCACCCGTTTTGCCAAAGAAACGGGCACCTGCATTGTTTTGGTCGGGCACGTTACCAAGGAAGGAGGCATTGCGGGGCCCCGGGTGCTCGAACACATGGTGGATGCGGTGTTGTATTTCGAAGGTGATAGCGGCAGCCGTTTCCGGGTTCTGCGGGCCTTCAAGAATCGCTTTGGTGCGGTCAATGAACTGGGCGTTTTTGCGATGAGCGACAAAGGTCTGCGTGAAGTCCCCAATCCATCGGCAATTTTCTTGTCCAGTCATACCGGGCCGACTTCGGGCAGCGCCATCATGGTGACCCGTGAAGGAACCCGACCGCTGCTCGTCGAGGTGCAGGCACTGGTGGACACCTCGCCGCTGGCCAATCCCCGGCGCGTGCTATTGGGGCTTGAGCAGAACCGCCTGGCGATGTTGCTGGCAGTATTGCATCGGCATGGAGGGGTGAGTGTTTATGACCAGGACGTATTCATCAATGTCGTTGGAGGCATCCGGGTGCAGGAAACCGCCGCCGACCTGCCGGTGCTGTTGGCGGTGCTATCGTCCCTACGCGACCGACCCTTGAGAGATAAAACGGTCGTCTTCGGCGAGGTCGGCCTGTCGGGTGAGATCCGCCCTGTACCGAATGGCGAGGAACGGCTCAAGGAAGCCGCCACCCATGGGTTTGTTCGCGCCATCGTCCCGCGTGGCAATGCGCCTAAAAAGGCCCGCTTCGGGTCACTCGAAGTGCTGGCTGTCGATCGCCTGGCGGATGCGCTGGAGACGCTACTCTGAGTTGCGGTAAGAATCCCGCGGTCGTTGCGCTACCCCAGCATGCTGAGTTCGCGATTAAGTAGATCCGGGTGGCTGCTATGCAGCTCAATCAGGCGCTTGAGACGGCTGAAGCTATCCAGATCGATATGATTCCAGGAAAAGACCAGGCATTGATCGTCGAAGCGGGTCAGCGTAGCCCCCATACTGACCACGATGCCGTCATGTACCCGCAGGTCTATTCGATAGCATGCTTGGGTGTCGGCCTGGCAATCCTGAGGGTGCGATACCAGTAAGCCTTTCAGCGATATGTCCAGGAGCCGGCTGGGCCACGATTGCTGTTGCGTATAAATACGCGCCGACCCTTCCAGTATTACGCGCTGAAAGCGGCGGCGTTCCAAGTGTGGCTGAGATGTGTTCACGGGCGTTCCAGCGTCCTGTACCGCAGCGGATTCTGCGTGAGTCTACTCTGGGGCACCTCTATAAACCTACTGTATGGCTCAATAGCTGCGTTGCATCCTCACTCACTCCGTGCCTGTCTACCTGATAGGTCTCAAAGATTCACTGTGGGGCAGCTGGCATTCGAACTGCTCGCTACGGTTTTTCGGGGTGTTCTCTCTGGCAGGCAAGTCCTTTGCTTTGCACCGCGTTCCGGTCTGCTTGGATCGGCAGTTACCAAGTGCGATGTAATAGCAGTTCTAGAACAAACTTGGACCCAAAAAAGGCCAGCACCAGCACCCCCATGCCCGCCAGAGTCAGCCCGATAGCCCGCCGCCCACGCCAGCCATAGCGCCATCGTCCGAACAACAAGGCCCCGAATACCAGCCACGACAGAATCGATAGTATGGTTTTGTGAACCAGATGTTGGGTAAACAAATTCTGGACGAACAAAGCCCCCGTCAGCAGAGTGAGGCTGAGCAGGACAAAACCGCTGCCGATCAGTTTGAACATCAGCGATTCGGTGAGGGTCAGCGGTGGCAGTGCTTGCAAGATCCTGGACCATCGACGGTTGCGTAGGGCGGGTTCCTGAAAAGCCAAAAACAGAGCGAGCAGCGCGGCGATCGAGAGTAGGGCATAGCTAAGTAGTGCCAGCGTCACATGCAGCTTGATCTGCCAATCCATCGGCGTGGGTATTGTGGGTGGGGCTAGAAACACGTCCACGGCCAGCAGGATAGCGGCGAGGGGAAACACGATGACGCCGAGTGCGGCAACCGGTTTGCGCCCATGCACGAGCAGGGTCAAGGCCGCCATGACGGCGGCAATCAACGATAGTGAGGCGAAAAAGTGCAGATCCAGCGCCCCGCGGTGGGCAAGAAGAATCTCTCCTAGATGGGCCACGACAGCCAACCCTGCAAGAACCAGTGCCGCCAGGGGCACGGCCGTGCGCCGGGTCAGTAAGGCGCGCGCCATCCAGCCGCTGGCCAGCAGGTACGCAACAATCGCGAATAGAGGAAGGAGGAACGGCATCAGGCAAAGTGTGGCATAGCTACCGCGGTGTGCAAGTGATAAACGAAATCCCCCGACCCGGTGACGACCCGGCGCGCCAACATTGCGAAGCGGGCCGGAGACGAGCGGTTACCACGGGCCGGGTGGGTTGTTACCCGAGGATTCGGTCATTGCCAATGAGGGTGATTTATACTGAACCACCGGTATCAAGGATCAGTTCATCATGTTCGAGTCTCTTAGTCAGCGCTTAGGTACGACTCTGGATCGTTTGCGCGGTCGCGGACGCCTTACCGAGGAGAACATCCGCAGCAGCTTGCGCGAAGTACGTATTGCCCTGCTTGAAGCGGATGTGTCCCTGCCGGTCGTGCAGGCACTGATTGAGCGAGTCAAAGTACGCGCGGTGGGCCAGGAAGTGCTCAAGAGTCTGACTCCGGGCCAGGCTTTGATCAAGGTTGTACGCGATGAGCTGACGGTCCTGATGGGGGTGGTCAATACCGATCTCGACCTTTCAGCACGCCCGCCTGCGGTAGTGCTCATGGCAGGGCTACAAGGTGCGGGTAAAACCACCACGGTGGCCAAGCTGGCCTATTTGCTCAAGGAACGTCTCAAGAAGAAGGTCGTCGTCGTCAGTTGTGATGTGTACCGTCCGGCCGCGATCCAACAGCTACACATTCTGGCCGAACAGGCGGGGGTGCATTTTCATCCATCTGATGCGAGCCACAAACCGGTCGATATTGCCCTTGGGGCGCTGCAGGCAGCACGTCGTGAAGTGGCTGATGTGTTGATCGTCGACACCGCTGGCCGCCTGCATGTCGATATCGCTATGATGGACGAAATCAAGGCCTTACACGGCGTTCTCGATCCGGTTGAAACCCTGTTTGTCGTCGATTCGATGACCGGCCAGGATGCCGCGAATACTGCTAAGGCTTTTGCTGCGGTGTTGCCGCTTACCGGGGTGATACTGACCAAAGTCGATGGTGATGCACGGGGTGGGGCGGCGCTGTCGGTACGCTACGTGACCGGTCAACCGATCAAGTTTCTGGGTGCAGGAGAGAAAATCGATGCGCTGGAACCGTTTCATCCCGATCGCGTTGCTCAGCGAATTCTCGGCATGGGCGACGTGCTTAGCCTGGTCGAAGAAGTCGAGCGGAAAGTTGACAAGGACAAGGCCCGGCAACTGGCGATCAAGGTTGCCAAGGGCAAACGTTTTGATCTCAACGATATGAAAGACCAGTTGGAGCAAATGCTCAATATGGGAGGCTTGGCTGGGTTGATGGACAAGCTACCCGGGGTCTCGTCACTGTCGGAGAAGGTGAAATCGAAAGTCAATGATAAGGAAGTGAACCGAATGGTTGCGATCATCAATTCGATGACCCGCAAGGAGCGACGGCATCCCGCCTTGCTCAACGGCTCGCGCAAGGTGCGGGTTGCCCGGGGGTCAGGTACTCAGCCGGCTGAAGTCAATCGCTTACTTAAGCAGTATCAACAGATGCAGAAGATGATGTCGAAGCTGGCCCGTGGTGGGGGTAAGGGTATGATGCGGCAGTTACAAGGCTCCATGCAGCGGGGTGGCAAAGGCCTTTCTGGCATACGATAACTATGCGTGCGGTATGAGCGGCGTGAGTACCCAGCGGGGGTACTGTGCCGTCTCGCCGCCGCGCTGTTGGCGGCCTTCGGGTTTTGCTCCACACCTTCTATACGCTGACATGACACCAGCACCGGTACGACCGGGCTTAATAGAACGGTACGTTGGTCGATACGCCGATTGTGCGTGGTGTCAACGGTTGCACCCGCATCGGCCCGGAACGTGCCGGTGTTGATC
>CAJXGK010000037.1 GCA_913053815.1 uncultured Rhodanobacteraceae bacterium | reverse complement strand
CATATGTGTTAGATTTTTGGCTCTTCAGCAGAAGTTGTAGGTTTTCTCATTTGTATAAGTAGTGGTCAGACTGCATGGTTTGTGGTTCCAGTGGTGAGAAAGGTACGGGGTATGCGTTTCCTCCTTAAAACGTGGTTTTTGCCCTTAAAAAGGCTGTTTAAGCCGAAAAACAGCCGATATATCAAGGTTTCTTGTCGTTATTCAATGTGTTACGTAGGTCCGACCCCCGTTGCTTTGATCTTAGTTATTGACCTATCTGCATTTACATTGCATATTATCCGAACCATGTGGGTAAAACGTGAAATTTCATCGTTAATCGAGCAAACCCGTTCAACACGACCCGCTTTACTAATAACCGGTGCCCGTCAAACAGGTAAATCCAGTTTATTGAATCGATTATTCCCTGATCTTCCTTATGTCAGCCTGGATGTTCCGCTTGAGGCCAGGCAGGCAAGTGAGAATGGGGATTTCTTTCTCACCTCTCATGGCGTGCCACTGGTTATTGACGAAATCCAGTATGCACCAGAATTATTCAGGGCCATTAAAATTCAGATTGACCGGCAACGCAATGCAACGGGTCAATTCATTATGACCGGGTCACAGCAGTTCCCGTCAATGAAAGGGGTATCCGAAAGTCTTGCCGGGCGAGTTTCGATTATTCATTTACATAGTCTGTCTGCCAGAGAATTGAGTAAACATTTCAGGCTGGTACCCACGCCAGAAAACATACTGACCTGGATCATCAAAGGCGGTTATCCCGAAATCTATCAACATGCACTGGAACCCGGTCGATTTTTCAGCGATTACATGGCAACGTACATTGAACGTGATGTACGTCAACTTATTAACATTCGTAATATCCGTCAATTCGACCAGTTTATGCGTCTCCTGGCAATACGCTCGGGGCAAATATTTTCCATGAATCGAATTGCCACC
Source organism: uncultured Rhodanobacteraceae bacterium (assembly GCA_913053815.1). GTDB lineage: Bacteria > Pseudomonadota > Gammaproteobacteria > Xanthomonadales > Rhodanobacteraceae > Metallibacterium. The sequence goes on along the minus strand of CAJXGK010000037.1, from coordinate 10,193 downwards.
GAAGTCGGCGTGAGTACCAATACCATCAAAAGCTGGATAAGCGTACTGGAAGCTTCCAATATTATTTACCTGCTTAAGCCTTATTTCGAAAACTTTGGAAAACGCATTATCAAATCACCCAAGCTATATTTTCTGGACACCGGTCTGCTTTGTTATCTGATGAATATTCAGAATACAGAAATATTAAGAAACACCCCGTTACTTGGCGCGATTTTTGAAACCTTTGCGCTGGGGCAATTACTGCGAAGCCTGCATAACCAGGGGAAAGGAGATGCGCTTTATTATTTCCGCGACAAAGACGGACGAGAAGTGGATTTTCTGATTCCTGAAGGCAACCTGCTGAACCTGTATGAATGTAAATGGCAGGATGAAAGCGGTGAAATACCAAAGAACATCAAAAAGCTGATCAAAATATTTGGTGAAGAAACAGTAAAACAGGTATGTACGCTGACCACTGCGACAAAAAACATACCCATTAGTAAAACATTCAGGGTCAGCAATACCATTGATCTTTAGTGACAAAACTGATCAGAACGCTAACTTTAAGGGTCATAAATTTAAGTGATTTAAAAGAAACACACGGCACACGGGGTCATACCTTACATTTGACATTTTCTCAAGTTACAACACTTAACAGGACCTTTACGGTCAGCAGAGGAGTTATTGGACGGCATCCCTCCATCGCTACGCAAGCGCCCGTGGAACCGTTTTTCCCCACGCAGAGCGTGGTGGGAACCCGAGAAGGTTTCTTGTCGTTATTCAATGGGTTGCCCCCCGTTGGAGTTGGACTGTTGGAAATTGACATTGTTAGGTCTCGAACTATAATGGTTGATATAGTCAATATGGTTTAACGGAGAACGTTATGGAAAGAATAATTGATGTAACCGCCGCTCGCAGACAATTTGGCACTTTGCTGGATGAGGTTTTTCACAAGGGCGATATTGTCACTATTGAAAGAAAAGGGAAACCTTTAGCCAGAATTGTCCCTCTTGAGAGTTCAAACAGCCGCGTATCGGGATGCCCTTCAATTACTTCCAGGCAAAAAATTTTATTGGAAGAATTGAATAGTTTACCGAGGATAGGAGTAGACCAAAACCCTGTTGACATTTTAAGATCCATGCGTAAACAAAAAAGAATCAAGGCAAGTATCAGAGATGGAAAATAGCCGGTACGTCCTGGATGCAAACGTCTTCCTTGAATACATCTACTGTCGGCCATTACAGGATAACGCAAAACAAATTCTTAAGGATGCAATTTTAGAACAAATTCAAATTATAGTTCCAGGCCTCGTTTTAGATGAAATCACAGAAGTTCTTTGTGGTAATCTCGACGACATTAAAGAGGTAGAACAGCATCTAAAATATATTGAAGAACTAGCCAGGCAGGAAATACTGCACATTGTTGTTCCCAATATTGAAGTACGCATGAAAGCTATAGAGATGGCCAGAACAGGGAACAGGAAAAGTGGTTATCCCGAGTTGACCGACTGCTTGTATCATGCGTTGGCAATTTCAAGTAATGCTATTTTTATAACGAATGACAAAAAACACATTTCAAAGGTAAAAGAATTCGGCCATATTCAAGAATTATCCTGTTACGGTGAAAAATCCTGAAGAGGGATTAAAAGCAGACCACGGGATCACACCTTACATTTGACATTTTCTCAAGTTATTAATCGTTGCCCGTTGCCCATTCAACCAGAACAGGCGTTCACGTTGAACCGGAATGAGTGTTCATCTTGGGCCGGAATATGCATGTCGTTCAGAACATGAATAGGGTCCGGCGCCTGTGTCGTCAGCTCGTCGATCAGGGTGAGGTCATGACGGTAGAACTCGTGGTTTCCCGGCACGTAAATCACGGGTTTGCCCGGGAACCGATGCTCCGCCCAGTGCAGGCCACCCATTCCCACCCCGATGTCACCCGCCAGAATGACGACCTCAGCATCGGTGGCCGGAGGTTCGAAATCCTCGAACTCGAGGTGCAGGTCATTGAGGATGTGGAGTTTCATAGATGCCGCTGATGCTACTGAACACCGCTAAAAATCTATTGTGCAAACCGATGGTGGGGTCGGGTGCTCGTTGCTCACTGTGCGACTCTCTGCGTTGGGCGCGCTGGTCATGGTTTTCGAGATACCCCGGATTATCGCGATGTGATGCCGGTTCAGGGCAGCAGCTTGCCGGGATTGAGAATGCCGTGTGGATCGAAGCTCTGCTTGAGGGCCTGCATCAGGTGCAGCGCATTCGGGTCCACGGCCTGGGGCATGAAATCCCGTTTACTCAGGCCGATACCGTGTTCGCCCGACAGGGTGCCTCCGAGTTCGATGACCGTTGCGAACAGGCTGGCCAGGCAGTCTTCGGCGCGGGCCAGTTCTGCAGTGTTGCGGGGCAGCAGGTTGACATGCAGGTTACCGTTGCCGGCGTGGCCGAACGAAACGATGGGAAATTCGAAACGCGAGGCCAATTCGCGAGTAGCTTGAATCAGAGCTGGGACCTGACTGACCGGGACCACCACATCTTCGTTGATCTTGTGGGGCGAAAGATCACGCAGTGCCGGTGACAAGGCCTTGCGGACCCTCCATAACTGGGCCGCTTCGCCGCGGTCGCTGGCCACCTGGAGGCGCAGCAGGCCCTTGCCTGCGGCGGCCTTGGAAACGGCTTTCACAGCATGCTCCAGGGTGGCTGCCTGACCGTCCACCTCGATCATCAGCAAGGCGCCGGTGTCGTTGGGTAGCACCTCGGGTTCACGTTGGCGGGCCAGATCCAGGCAGGCATCATCGAGAAATTCAAGCGCACAGGGGGTGACCGCTTGGGCCATGATTCGGGCCACCGCCGCGGCGGCAGCGCTGACATCGCTGAATTCGGCGCGCAGGGTGGCCAGGGCCTCGGCTCGGGGGGTGAGTTTGAGGGTGGCCTCGGTAATCAGGGCCAGGGTCCCTTCAGAGCCGATCAGCAGTCGGGTGAGATCGTAGCCGGTGGCCCCTTTGGTGGTGGTGCCGCCACAACGGAACTCACGGCCATCGCCACTCACTGCACGCAGGCCCAGCACATTGTCGCGGGTCGCCCCGTATTTGACTGCCCGTGGGCCACCGGCGTTGCAGGCCAGATTGCCGCCGATGCTGCAGTAGGGGGCTGACGTCGGATCGGGCGGCCAGAAAAAGCCGCTGGGGGCGATGGCCGCCTGCAGGTCGGCATTGAGCACGCCGGGTTCGACGACCGCAATCCGGTCTTCAGGGGCGATCCGTAGAATCCGGGTCATGCGCTCGAAAGAGATGACGACGCCGCCGGCAATAGGTACCGTCGCCCCGGTGGTATTGGTGCCCCGGCCTCGGGCGGTCAGTGCCACCCGGTGTTGGTGACAGGCACGGACGATACTCACCACCTGTTCATGGCGATCGACCAAGGCCACTGCCTGGGGTAAGGCCTGACGGCGGGAGTTGTCGTAGGCATAGCTCAGGCAGGTGGCTGGATCCTGGATAAAACAGCCATCAGGGAGTGACTTCTTCAGGCTTTCGAGCAGGCTGGGGGGGAGCGGAGTGGACTTCATGTAGGGATTATCCGGTGGTTTCAAAGGCGGCGCGATGCCATTGGAGGCGAGCTTCATTTTCGGGTCCGTCGAAGCTGACCACGTCAAAACGACAGGGGCGTTGGGCATGGCGGGAATGTTCGGCCAGAAACAGGGCCGCGGTACGCAGTAGACGTTGGCGTTTGCGGGGGCCGACCGAAGCGGCGGCGCCACCCTGGCCGGAATGGCGGCGGTAGCGGACTTCGATGAACACGAGGGTGGTTCCATCCTCCATGATCAGGTCGATTTCACCGAAGCGACTGCGGTAATTGCGCTGCACGGTGCCGAGGCCGGCCTGTTGCAGGGCGTTTTCGGCACGGGCCTCGAAGCGGGAGCCTTTTCCGTACATCGCCGCTCAGTGTGATCTGGGCTCGTCGAGCCCGTTGTTAGTGGCCAGATCACCGGAAATCGTGTGGGCCACGCCATAGTCGAAACGAGCCCATACCGGTAGGCGCTGTACTTGGCCGGTGGCATCGACGGTCAGTTGGCCGGTGGCTCCGCCGATGTAACTGCCGGGATGAGTACGCAGCCAGGAGAGATAGGGGCTGAGGGAAAAAGCGTCCATGCCGAAGGCGAACAAGCGAGCACCAGGGCCACGGATTTCCGGGATCCAGCGCTGCAGTTCCTGGCGTGGCGGCAGACCGGGTTGGGTGTTGAATAACCAGGGCAGATCCGGAAAGACGACGCCATCCAAGTCGCGATCCAAACCGGGGTTGCTGTGGGTGGAAAAGACCTGGGGTGTGGCGACAATCAACTGTTGCAGCTGCGCAACGCGGATTTGCGGCACCAGTAGCCGGGCCTGTTCCAGCGGTGCTGCAATAAAGATGCCGCCATTGTCAGCAAGATTGGGTGCTGCGGCTTTGATGAGGGCCGCGTAGTCCACCGAGCCTACGGGCAGGGTCTGCACGGCCCTGACGGTTCCGCCGCCGGCTTCGAATTGGGCCTGAAAAGCTATGGCGGCCCGACTCGATCTGGAATCACTGGCATGAAAGACAATAGCCTGACGAATGCCGTGATTGAGTAGATATTCGGCGTCATACACCCCATTACTTTCTGGCATCAGCGCAAATTCAGCACTATTGGCGGGAGACGGTATGGCGCTCTGTGGCTGATTTAACGCCAGTACCGGGATGGCGGGTTCACCTTGAGAAAACAACGCATCCACGGCGGGTCTGAGTAAGGGTCCGACGAGCAGATCAGCCCCTTCGGTAAGGGCTTGATGGTAGGCGACAAGCGTACCCGCGGTAGTTCCTTGGGTGTTGTAGATACGAATCATCGGGCGGGGTCCGGCATGATCGCCCGCCTGGAAATAGGCGGCGAGAAAGCCGTCGCGAACCGCTTTACCGGCGGCGGAGAGTGGCCCGCTCAATGGCAATAACAAGCCGATCTGCTGATAACTTTGAAAGCCTTCGCGCTTCAGATGTTGGCCTTGAGCCAGGAGGGTGCCCGCGGGGGCATTGAACTGCGGCATGTTGCTGGGCAGGCGGCTGCCGAGACGCTGCAAAGCTTGACCGATCCAGGGTAGCAGAGGATTGCCGGTCGGCAGTTGGGTGGCCTGGTGTAATAGGCCCTGAACACCTACCCGACCCAACAAGGCCAGGAGTCGGGCGGCATTTTTGGCCTTGGCAGGATCCAGCAGCAGTGGATCCAGTTGCATACGGGCCGCCACGGCGGCCCAGGTGTCGCCACTGGCGGCGGCAGTCCGCGCCAGCATCTGGTCACGCCGAATGGCCAAAGGTCGCGGTAGCGTCTGCGGTAGCATGCTGGCTAGTGCCAGGGCTTGCTGATAATGTCCGGCACTTTCGGCCAATTCACCCTGCAGTAGGTTATAACGGGCGATGTCGTTGCCATGCAGCCGTTTGGTATTGATTTGCTGTAACAGCTGCTGGGTACGCTTGGGTTGCTGGCTGGCGAGCCAGTCCTCGGCGGCATGCAGGCGGTAGTGATCGGCCTGAGCAGGGACCTGGTTTACCAAACTGAGCCAGATCGAGGCGGCCGCCCGGAAATCGCCACGGGTTTCCAATACCTGGGCTTGGGCGATGGCTGCCTGTTGCGCCGGGCTTGGTCCACCACCCAGGGTGGCACAACCACTAAGACCCACGGTGAGTAAGATGGCAAGCACGAGAGAGTAACGACGCATCGTCGAATCCTGCACAAAAGAGGCGGCTTGGCGATGATAGCCCAATGCACCCCGATAGCAGATAAAGGCATACCAAGGCATGGATATATGAATGGCACACTCTGGGTGGTGGCAACACCGATTGGCAATCTGGGTGATTTATCGCCGCGAGCCTTGAATACCTTGCGTAGCGTGGCCTTGATCGCCGCGGAGGATACCCGACATACCCGCCATTTGCTGGCCCATTTCGGTCTCGCTACGCCGCTACGGGCCATGCATGAGCATAATGAGGAGAACGTCGCGGCGCAGCTGCTCAAGCGGCTGCAGGCCGGTGAGGATATTGCTCTGGTCTCGGATGCCGGCACGCCGCTGATCAGTGATCCCGGTTATCGGCTGGTGCGTGCGGCCCGGCAGGCGGGGCTAAAGGTGGCGACGCTACCGGGGCCCTCGGCGCTGATCGCGGCCCTGTCGGTGGCGGGTTTAGCTAGTGACCGGTTCGTGTTCGAGGGTTTTTTGCCTGCCAGACAGACCGCACGTTATGAGCGCCTGGCCAGCTTGGCGGCAGAGACCAGGACCCTGATCTTTTACGAATCCTCGCATCGTATCCGTGCTTGCCTGGCTGATGCTGCCAGCATTTTCGGTGCCGAGCGTGAAGCGACCCTGGCCCGTGAACTGACCAAGTTGCACGAGACTGTGTTGTCCATGTCGCTGGGAGAGCTGGCGGCCCGGGTGGCTGCCGATGACAATCAATGTCGCGGTGAATTGGTGTTGCTGGTGGCCGGTGCCAAGGGGGGTGACGAGGAGCGCAAAAGCTGCGAAGGTCGGCGCATCTTTGCTCTGTTACGCCGGGAATTGCCTCCAGGACGGGCGGCACGGCTGGCCGCAGCTATTAGTGGCGCGCCCCGGCGGATCTTGTATGAGGACGCCAAAGAATAGTCGATCGTATTACCGCTACAATGTACCGGGGAGTCGGCCGGGCAGTCGCGTCGCGCAAGCGTCGAGGAAAGTCCGGGCTCCACAGGGCAGAGTGCCAGGTAACGCCTGGGCGGCGTGAGCCGACGGAAAGTGCAACAGAGAGCAGACCGCCGATGGCCTTAGGGCACAGGCAAGGGTGAAAGGGTGCGGTAAGAGCGCACCGCGCCGGTGGTAACACTCGGCGGCACGGCAAACCCCACTCGGAGCAAGGCCAAATAGGGGAGCGATGGTGCGGCCCGCACCGCTCCCGGGTAGGCTGCTTGAGCCCGTCGGTGACGGCGGGCCGAGAGGAATGACTGCCTTTAACAGAACCCGGCTTACAGGCCGGCTCCCCTTTTTATTTGGGGTACCCTTTTCTTCTTATAGAACCGGTACCTGTTATCGATGAATCGGCCTACTTGACGTATGGATCACCGCAGCGGGGGGCTATGACTTCTCCAGGTTATTGCCTGCGCCTGCGGCGTACGAGTTCACTACTTTCCTGTCAAAGTAGTGCTTGATATAAGTCGTGAACCAAAACAAGGACACCCCGGTTGGGTGCCTTGCGGGGTAAAGATCCGCATGGTACGTGGGTGCCGTCCGGGTCTGATCCGCATTCCTGCAGCCACCCTGCGGGCCTCGCCTGCCGTCACCCACCGCCGCAGTAGATTCTTCCCAGGTCGGACAGGCTCCAGGTATGGGCTGTCGACGAACGCCCGCAGTCCCGAACGTACCCGCCTGGCGCGAACCCCGGCCGCCCTCTCTTCGCCTCTTTTCTCAGGCGAGTGAGAGTAGGAGTACGCCCACCGCCGGTGGGCGGAAGCTTGTCGCTCTGGACGCAGAGCGTCTACAAACGGGTGACACCGTAGAGCAGTGTCACCCGGAGACCCCCAAACCTACGGCGTGGTGAGGACGCTTACTACAGGGGGATGGGAGCCCGTTGCCATCAGCACAGCCAACAGAAATGCGTGTGGCAGCAAACTCATTGGAAAGGATGAATCCGAGCAAGTAATGATTCGAAAGTGCATGAGTATTTTGTACCATTTCTATAGTCCGCTCATGTCTGAACCTGACTGATGGCCTAACAAACGCTACGAGTATAAAGGGGTGTAACCGTAGACTCCGAATCACTCAATCTATTTATTCAATGATTTCATTGTCTTTACGACACATTATAAGAACCCGCATGAAATACCGGTAAGATGCGCTTTGTCTTTGATCTGCAAGCAAAAATTGTTGACAGTCGTAAAACCTGAGACTATGGTGGCATTTAGTGTGAAAACGTGGGAATTCGTGGGGAGCTACTGTGTTTCAAGGTGAGACAGCGGTCACTATCGACGACAAAGGTCGTTTGACCATCCCGGTGGCCTACCGGGATCTGCTGGCACATGTTTGTACCAACCGCTTGGTGGCGACCTACAATCCCTTCGAGCAGGGCTGTCTGTGGCTGTTTCCCCAGGATGAGTGGCAACGAGTGCGTGACGAGATCAATGCCTTGCCCAGTGTCAAGGCCGTACATCGCAACCTGCAGATGAAGTTGGTGGGTGCGGCGGCCATGCTCGAAGCCGATGGATCCAGTCGGGTGTTGCTTCCCGCCAGTCAGCGCAATGCTTCGGGGATCGAGAAACGGGCGGTGTTGCTGGGTATGGGTAATAAGTTCGAGCTTTGGAGTGAACAAGCGCATCTTGCCAAGATTCGACAAACCATTGGCGAGGATGAAATCAGCGAGGACATGGCGGAATTGAGGCTGTAGGGATCTGACAATGCATGGGGTGGCGGCGATGGCGAAGCGGGAACATATCCCGGTGATGCTGAACGAAGCAATGGCTGGCCTCGCTGTGCGCGCTGGTGGCCGTTATTTGGATGGCACTTTTGGCCGTGGGGGGCATGCCGAGGTCTTGCTGGCGCGTCTGGGTCAGCAGGGACGTTTGTTATTGATGGATAGAGATCCGCAGGCGATTGTCGTAGCCCATCAGCGCTTTGCCGCCGACCCTCGGGTTGTGATCCGGCACGGCAATTTCGCTGATCTGGGCGAATGGGATGCGGCTGCCGAGGGTCTTGACGGCGTATTGCTTGATCTAGGTATTTCCTCTCCGCAGTTGGATGAGGGCGGGCGGGGTTTTAGTTTTCAGACCGATGCCCCCTTGGATATGCGCATGGATCCAAGTTGCGGCGAATCGGCGGCGGATTTTCTGGCTCGTGCCAGTGAGAAGGAAATTGCCGAGGTGTTGTGGCGCTATGGGGAAGAGCGTATGAGTCGGCGTATTGCCCGGGTCATAGTCGGGAGCCGCGAACAAGGCCGTCCCTTTACCGGCACCCGTGAACTGGCCGATGCTGTGGCGCAGGTGGTGCGGTACCGGATTCCCGGCAGACATCCGGCGACCCGGACTTTTCAGGCTCTGCGGATCCAGGTGAATGGGGAACTGGAGTCGATCCAGCGGGGGTTGCTGGCGGCCTGTCAATGTCTCAAGCCAGGCAGCCGGCTGGTAGTGATCAGTTTTCATTCACTTGAGGATCGTATCGTCAAGCAGTTCATGCGTGGCCCCCAGGCCCCCCGTGTGTCACGGGGGCTGCCCGCGCCGGAGGTGCCTGAATCACCGTTGCGGGTCATGGGCAAGCAGCGCCTGGATCTCATTGCCGTAGTCCTGTTGCTGCCAGCCATGATGAGCAGTGCCATTGCCGTGGTCTGGGCGCGCAATGAGAACCGTGAACTGTTTATCCAGTTGACCCGCTTGCAGAATCACCGCGATCAATTGAATATTGAATTTGGGCGTTTGGAACTGGAGCAGGCCACTTGGGCGGACCCTGCGCATATCGAAGCTATTGCGCGGTCGCAACTCGGCATGATCAGTCCTGATCCAGCCCAGGTCCGGGTGGTGCGCCAATGAAGGTATTTATAGCCTCCCCGGCCCACTCCATGCCACCACCGCCTCATCCGTGGCGTCGTATGCTGCTGGTGGCCGGGCTGCTGGGAATGATGGCCTTCGGCCTGCTTGCCCGTGCCGTGGATCTGCAGGTGGTCAACAGAACCTTTCTGCAGCAGCAGGGCGATGCGCGTTTCCTGCGCAAGGTATCGATTCCGGTATCCCGAGGTAGTATTTTTGACCGTAATGGGGTGCCGTTAGCGGTGTCCACGCCGGTGGACTCACTGTGGACCCATCCGACTGAGTTGCTGCAGCATGCGGACCGCATCCCCGAACTTGCCAAGGCTCTGGGGGTGAGTGCGCCGCGCTTGCAGCGGCGTCTTGAAGAGCGCGCCACTCGCGATTTTGTGTACCTGCGCAGGATGATGAGTCCGCAAGCCGCTCAGGTCATACTGGCACTGGATATTCCCGGCGTTTACAAGCAGCGCGAATATCGGCGCTATTACCCATCTGGAGAGGTCAGCGCTCACGTCATAGGTTTTACCAACATCGACGATCATGGCCAGGAAGGTCTGGAGCTGGCTTATAACAACTGGCTTTCGGGTCGCCCCGGGTTGCAACAGGTGATTCGAGATCGACTCGGCCAGACGGTGGAAAGCGTGAATCTGATTCGCGAAGCCGTGCCCGGCCACAAC
>CAJXGK010000036.1 GCA_913053815.1 uncultured Rhodanobacteraceae bacterium | reverse complement strand
ACCGCCCCCCCATCGAAGCTATGAAGGAATGGCGGCGCACCCACCCAGAGTTATTTGTCAAAAGAATACGTAAACTTGCGGGACCCGACACCTAGGGATAAGTGGGTGGGTTCCCGCGTTGCCGCACACACGCAGAATGAGTTTCAGGATCAGCTTGCCGATTGCTTCACTTCAGCCTGTTCTCGCATCCGCTTGATCATGGCGAGCAGGCCGTTGGCACGGGTTGGGGACAGGTGCTTGGCCAGTCCGATGTCACGGATGAAGTGCGGATCGGTAGCCAAGATTTCCTCAGCCGTGCGTCCGGAATAGACGCGCAGCAGTAGTGCCACCAGCCCCGAAACGATAGCCGAGTCGCTGATGGCATGATATTCAAGGTGGTTCATATCGCCTGAACAGGTCATCCACACTATCGACTGACAGCCCTGCACGCGATACTCATCGGTCTTGAACTCGGCCGGCAATTCTTGAAGTTTTTTCCCCAGGTCGATCAAATACTGGTATCGCTCGCTCCAATCGCCGAACAGGGCGAACTCTTCGACAATCGCTTGTTGGGCTGCGGCAGGCGTGGCTTCGTTCATGATTCGGCAATCTTCCAGCGAGTTCCCTGGGCATTGTCCTCGATTGCGATGCCCTTTTGTGCGAGTTCGTCACGAATGCTATCCGCCCGGGCAAAATCGCGGCGTTGGCGGGCTTCGCTGCGCTCAGCCAGCAGGCGTTCAATATGTGCCGTATCCAGGTTGAGATTCTCTACGCCGTGCTTGAACCATTGCTCGGGATCCTGTTGAAGCAGGCCAAGAAACTGTGCGGACTTCACAAAGTTAGTCAGGGCCTCACCGCCGGGTTCCCGCCGGGCCGTATCGGCCAGTTGCGCCAATTCGGCCAAGGCCGCGGGGGTATTCAGGTCATCCTCTAACGCGGTCAGAAAAGCAGGGTGAAGCGGCTTGCTGCTGGGTTCCGGGCGACCCAGGTCGCGGAGTAGGCCATACCAGCCATCCAGGGTGGCCCGGGCTTGGGCAAGGGTCTCGTTGGACCATTCCAGAGGTTGACGATAATGAGCTTTAATCAGCATCAAACGTAAAACTTCAGGCGGGTATTGTTGCAACAAATCGTGCAGTAGCCGCACGTTACCCAGGGATTTTGACATCTTACGCCCACCAAAGGTCAGCATGCCGTTATGCAGCCAAAAGCGGGCAAAGGGTTTGCCGCCATGCGCGCAGGTACTCTGGGCAATCTCGTTTTCATGGTGTGGAAACTGCAGGTCAACGCCCCCGGCATGGATGTCGATCGTCTCGCCAAGATGCGCTGCGGCCATCGCCGAGCATTCAATGTGCCAGCCGGGCCGGCCCCGTCCCCATGGACTTTCCCAGCCAGGCAGGTCATCAGAGGATGGTTTCCACAATACAAAATCGCCGGGGGCTTTCTTGTATGGGGCGACTTCGACGCGCGCCCCGGCCAGCATTTCCCGGGGGGATCGACCTGACAGGCGACCGTACTCAGGAAAATGGGATATCTCGAACAGCACATGGCCTTCGGCGGCGTAGGCACACCCACGTGCCAGCAGCCGCTGAATCATGCGGATGATGGCATCAATATGTTGCGTGGCTCGGGGTTCGACATCCGGCGCTGCGACGCCGAGTTTGTCGATGTCGGCTCGATAGGCTTCAGCATAACGTTGACTCAGGGTCTGTATCGATTCTCCCTGAGCGGTGGCAGCGGCATTAATCTTGTCATCAACGTCGGTGATATTGCGTGCAAATACCAGGTTTGGCCAGGTTCTTCTCAATAGACGCACCAGCAAATCGAAGACGACGGCGGGCCGGGCATTGCCGATATGTACGTAGTGGTACACGGTGGGGCCGCACAGGTACATAGTTACGCGATGAGGGTTCTGCGGTTCAAAGATCTCGAGTCGGTGGCTCAGGCTATTAAAAAGTCGAAGTGTCATGCGGGTGCAGGTTATAGGAAGGTTGTTCAGTTTAGCAGCGCTGGATGCAGCCCTGATTCAGGCTGGGTTTGTTGAAATAGGTGGCAAATAGTCTCGTACCTTGATGGAGTCTGAAATGTTCAAAATACTATCTGCTGCGATATTGGCAATGTTGCTGGCCTTGCCGGTATGGGCTCAGGACTCCGGCTCCGTAGGAAATAACTATCCCCCCCAACCCGCTCGCGGCAACGTCTATTACGCTTGGGCCAATGTGCTGCGCGTCGATCCGGTTTACGACCTGGCGCAGGTGCGCCCACCGACCCAGAACTGCTACCCGCAGCGGGTGGTGACAGAAGATCACAGCAATACGGCCGAAACGCTGCTTGGCGCGGTCATCGGTGGCGCGCTGGGTCACACCATGGGTCAGGGCAATGGTCGGCGTGCGGCCACTATTGGTGGGGCCATCATTGGCGGTGTGATGGGTAACCGGATGGGGAGTCGGCCGCAGAGCTCGAGCCAGACCCGATGTCGGGAAAACCTCAACGAATCGCCGCGGCGCCGAATCATCGGCTATGACATCGAATACCGTTATCACGGTGATATCTATATGTCGCGTCTCAATTATGACCCGGGCGACCGTCTGCGTATCCGCATCAATATCACTCCGGCAGACTGAATCTGCTTACCCATGGGGATTTTCGACCACGGCTTGCACCCAACGCTAGGACGTGATCCTATAGAGACATGAACCTTGCTTCTTGCTGTGATGGCGGCCCCCTTCTGAGCAGTGCCCGTATGGCCGCGGGGATGACCTCGCGAGCGCGCCCCATGGAAGAATTCCAACCGGCTGGGTAGCTGTTGTTTCGTGGTGTATTGATGAACCAAGCAAAACCCGACCACCGGCCGGGTTTTATGTTTTCTACGTACAGATTTATTTTTTAATCTATCTTTCCTACAGGATCTGATGATGACCGTCCGCCATTTTCTCAACACCCAAGACTGGAATCGTGCTGAACTCGACGCGATGCTGGTGCAAGCGGCCGCCTTCAAGCATCAAGTTCAGGGCTCCGCAATGCAAGGCAAATCGATTGCTCTGCTTTTTTTCAATCCATCCCTGCGTACCCGCACCAGCTTTGAACTGGGGGCCAGCCAGCTGGGTGGTCATGCGGTGATCTTAGTTCCGGGACAAGATAGCTGGCCGATCGAGTTTGAACTTGGGACCGTTATGGACGGTGCCGCCGAGGAACATGTTATCGAGGTGGCTCGGGTTCTGAGCCGCTATGTCGATCTGATCGGGATTCGCTGCTTTCCAAAATTTCAAGACTGGTCGGTGGACAGGCAAGATCAAGTACTGCGGGCCTTTGCCCAGCATGCCACGGTTCCGGTGATCAACATGGAGACCATCACCCACCCGTGCCAGGAAATGGCCCATGTGATGGCTATGCAGGAACGTCTTGGTGATCTGCGACAGCGTAAATATGTGCTGACCTGGACCTACCATCCTCGACCCTTGAACACCGCCGTAGCGAATTCGGCATTGATGATCGCTACGCGTTTTGGGATGGATGTAACCCTGTTATGTCCAACTCCGGAATACCTGCTGGATGAGCGCTACATGGCAACAGCCCGCTGCAATGCTGCAGAAACGGGGGGATCGTTGACGGTAAGTCATGATCCTGAATCAGCCTATCGGAACGCCGATGTGATCTATGCGAAAAGTTGGGGCGCCTTGCCGTATTTTGGCCGCTGGGACGAAGAACGTCCGCTACGAGAACGCTATCGCCATTTCATCGTCGACGAAGCCAAGATGGCCTTGACCCGACAAGGTCTGTTCAGTCACTGTCTGCCGTTGCGACGCAACGTCAAGGCAACGGATGCAGTGCTGGATTCTGCAACCTGTTTTGCTATCGATGAAGCTGAAAATCGCTTACATGTGCAGAAAGCCATCATGACCGCATTGCTGGAACAGCCCGTATTGGGTTCCGCATAGACCACTCGAAACTTATCCGAATCACCCATTTTTACCCCTTTTTTTAGACCTGCCATCATGAATCAGACCGCCCCCACCTGTTCTTCCACCTCTGAGCCATCCCCAGCTTCTGTCGTATTGGCTTTTTCCGGCGGACTCGATACCAGTTTTTGTATTCCGTGGCTCATCGAGCACGGCTATGCCGTGCATACGGTGTTCGCAAATACCGGCGGTGTGGATACCGAGGAACGTACTTATATCGAGCAGCGCGCGGCCGAATTGGGGGCAACCAGTCACGTTACGATTGCTGGGGGCCCGGCACTTTGGGACAAGTTTGTCCGCCCCTTCGTCTGGGCCGGCGAGGGCTACCAGGGCCAATATCCACTGTTGGTATCGGACCGCTATCTGATCGTCGAGGCCTCGTTGCAGCGTGCCGATGAACTGGGTACCCGGATCATTGCCCACGGATGCACCGGCATGGGCAATGATCAGGTACGCTTCGACCTGTCGGTCAAGTCCTTGGGTGATTATCACATTCTCGCCCCAATTCGCGAGATCCAGAAAGAACACCCAGCGGTACGGGCCTACGAACAGGCTTTTCTTGAACAACGCGGCTTTGCCGTTCGCGCCAAGCAAAAGTCCTACACCATCAACGAGAATCTACTGGGGGTTACCCTTTCCGGGGGGGAAGTCGACCGCTGGCAGGCTCCCGGCGCAGGCGCCCGGGGTTGGTGTGCGGCACGTGAGCAATGGCCGGCCTCACCCCTGCAGGTGCGGCTGCAATTTGAACAAGGCGAAGCGGTGGCGCTGGATGATATCTACGATGTCGATGCCGACGTTTACAGCCCCTGCGCTCTGGGGGGGACCGTCAACGAACAGACTCTGTCACGTCTGAAATGTAAGGTGATTTGTGGCGCGGCCAACAACCAGTTGGCCACCGATGCCATCGGTGATGAACTGGCCGGACGCGGTATTCTGTATGCCCCCGATTACGCGGTGAACTCCGGGGGGGTGATGAACGTGTCGCTGGAGATCGATGGCTACAACCGTGAGCGGGCCATGCGCATGATGCGGACCATCTATTACAACTTAGGCCGCATCTTCAAGATCGCCGATCAAGACAGCATTCCCACCTACAAGGCTGCCGACCGCATGGCTGAAGAACGCATCGCCATCATCGGTCGTACTAAACTACCTACTATGGGCCAGAGAACCCGGTTCCTCGGCCGCTTGCGCAGTCAGTAAACGATTCCCGGCATACAAAAGCCGACAGTAGGAGCTGTATCGTCATCATGGACATACTCGTCCAGGATTGCGATCAGCTCTCGTAACTTCCCGCTAACCGGAGTCTATCCGGATTGCTTGTTATAAATTTAGGACCCTGCTATGCAACCCTTCCAACTCGGTGAGCAGCTTGATCTGATGCGTGACAGCGTACGGGCTTTTGCCAACCAGGAGATTGCCCCACGTGCCGACCGTATTGACCGCGAAAACGCTTTTCCCGCTGACCTTTGGAAAAAGCTCGGGGACCTGGGTTTACTCGGCATCACGGTAAGCGAAGAATACGGTGGTTCTGGCCTGGGTTACACGGCTCACCTGATTGCCATGGAAGAGATTTCCCGGGCTTCCGGATCCGTGGGCTTGTCTTACGGGGCACACTCCAACCTGTGCGTCAATAACCTGTTTCACAATTGTAGCAAGTCCCAGAAGCAGCGTTATCTCCCCAAACTCTGCTCCGGTGAGCACGTTGGGGCATTGGCTATGAGCGAACCCGGATCGGGTTCCGATGTGGTCGGTTCGATGACCTGTCATGCCGAAAGCCGGGGTGATCAATGGATTGCCAACGGCTCCAAGATGTGGATCACCAATGGTCCGGACGCCGATGTGTTGCTTGTTTACATGCGCACCGCGCCGCGAGCAGCCGGTAGTCGCTGCATGACGGCCTTCATCGTCGAGAAAGGCATGCAGGGCTTTCATACGGCACAAAAACTGGACAAACTGGGCATGCGCGGCTCCAACACCTGCGAATTGGTGTTCGAGGATTGTGAAATCCCCGACCAGAACCGGGTCGGGGAAGTCAACGAAGGCGTACGGGTACTGATGAGCGGTCTGGATACCGAGCGACTGGTACTTGCCGGTGGCCCGATCGGTCTGATGCAGGCGGCCCTCGACATCGCCCTGCCCTATATACGGGAACGCAAGCAGTTCAACGCCCCCATCGGCACCTTCGAAATCATGCAGGCCAAGATCGCCGATATGTACACCGCCCTGCAGTCCTCACGCGGGTTTGCCTACCTGGTGGCGCAACAGTTCGACCAGAACGTGAAATCACGTATCGACCCCGCCGCGAGTTTGCTCAATGCCTCGCGAAATGCGGTGCAGGTGGCTCTGGAAGCGATTCAGTGCCTGGGGGGCAACGGCTACATCAACGACTACCCCACGGGCCGGCTGCTGCGCGATGCCAAACTTTACGATATTGGTGCCGGTACCAACGAGATCCGGCGCATGTTGATTGGCCGCGAACTGTTTCACGGCACTGCTTGAATACGGGATTCTGCTGGCTCGCAGATGCACTCAGTGCACACCATCAACGGCCATTTGCGGCATCGCAACACGAGCAGGATAATCTGAACCACTACCTTGCCGTTTTATGCGGCTGTTAATTGGAGAATGTCCATGTCTGACGCTATCGTCATTGCCGCGGCTCAACGCACCCCGATCGGCGCCTTCCTCGGTCAGTTCACCGGGGTACCAACGCCAACCTTGGGGGCTGTTGCAATCCGCGCTGCCCTGGCCCAGGCCGGACTGCAAGGCACCGATATCTCTGAGGTTTTCATGGGTTGTGTGCTGCCCGCCAATCTCGGTCAGGCCCCCGCCCGTCAGGCTTCATTGGGGGCCGGCATCCCGGTGGCAGCCGGTTGTACCACCATCAACAAGGTCTGTGGTTCAGGAATGAAAACCATCATGCTGGGCCACGACCTGATCAAGGCGGGCTCAGCGGATATTGTCGTAGCCGGCGGCATGGAGTCGATGAGCAATGCTCCGCACATGCTGACCGCACGCAGTGGTATCCGCTACGGTAACAGAGAGTTGGTCGATCATATGGCCTGGGACGGCCTGACCAATCCCTATGACGGCAAGGCCATGGGGCTATTCGGTGAGCTCTGTGCCGACAAGTACAACTTCACTCGTGAGGCTCAAGATGCCTTTTCCATCACCTCGGTCGAACGCGCCCTGGCCGCACAACAAGACGGCAGTTTCAAAAACGAAATTGTTCCAGTTACGGTGCAAACCCGTAAGGGTGAAATCCAGTACAGCCAGGACGAACAACCGGGTCGCAGTGATACCAGCAAGATTCCCAAGCTACGCCCGGCCTTTCGCAAAGAAAACGGCACCATCACTGCGGCCAGTGCCTCCAGTATTTCCGATGGGGCTGCCGCGCTGATTCTGATCCGTGAAAGCGATGCCAAGGCCCGGGGTCTGCAGCCATTAGCACGCATCGTTGCCCACACCACGCACTCGCAAGAACCGGAATGGTTCACCACCGCACCGATCGGAGCGATCCGCAAGCTGCTGGATAAAACCGGCTGGAGCGTGGCCGATATCGACCTGTTCGAGATTAATGAAGCCTTCGCCATAGTGGCCATGGTCGCGATGCGCGAATTAGCCATTCCCCACGATAAAGTCAACGTGCATGGTGGCGCTTGTGCACTGGGCCACCCCATCGGCGCGAGCGGTGCCCGCATCGTAGTGACCTTATTGCATGCCATGCGCCAGCGCGGCGCCAAAAAAGGCCTTGCTGCGTTGTGCATTGGCGGAGGTGAAGCAACCGCTCTGGCTTTGGAATGTCCCTGATCAAGTATCTTCAACCATTTACCAAAAGGCTATCAAGGGGTATAAACGTGCCGCACGTCAATTACTACTGGCACAAATCCCCAAGAAGCGATCTAATAGGTTGCCACATTACTGGCAAACACGGCTTTCAGGAGAGAACAACGATGAAGTTCCTACGTATTTTAATCGCCGCTTCGCTGGTCGCCCTGCTGGCGGCATGCAGCCATAGCGAGCCCGCCAACAAGACCGCCCCGGCTACACCGGCTACAACACCTGCCGCCCAGGCTCCCGCCGCAACGGCCCCTGCCACATCCAGCACCACTACTACTGCACCGGCAACCAGCAGCACCACCGCTTCGGCCGGTGCTGCCGCCGAAGCGGCACCCACCAAACCTACTGAAGGTGCTAAGAAAGGCTGAGTCCTTACTCAGTTAGTACGTGATCGGGAACCGGCCGTACTACGGCCGGTTCTTTTTCGCCCTGCACATTGGCATAA
Source organism: uncultured Rhodanobacteraceae bacterium (assembly GCA_913053815.1). Classification (GTDB taxonomy): domain Bacteria; phylum Pseudomonadota; class Gammaproteobacteria; order Xanthomonadales; family Rhodanobacteraceae; genus Metallibacterium. The sequence goes on along the minus strand of CAJXGK010000036.1, from coordinate 2,907 downwards.
CCCAACGTCTGTGATCTGATGGCACTTTGATTTGCAAACATCTACCATGCCCGCTCTACTTACCCATATCGATCCAAAATCCGTAGCATTTCGTGCCAACGCCGAACACCAGCGTCAATTGCTGGCCGAGCTGCACCAGCAATATCAGCGTATCGCCCAAGGTGGTGGTACCCAGGCCATGAACAAGCACATCGCCCGCGGCAAGCTGCCGGTACGCGAGCGTATTCGCACCTTACTTGACCCCGGGGCTCCTTTTCTCGAACTCTCGGCGCTGGCCGCCTTGGGCATGTACAACGATGCCGCCCCCGCGGCCGGCCTGATCACCGGTATCGGTCGGGTCAGTGGCCGTGAGGTGATCCTGGTCGCCAACGATGCCACGGTCAAGGGCGGCACCTATTTCCCGATAACCGTAAAAAAACACCTGCGGGCTCAGGAAATCGCCCTGGAAAACCACCTGCCGTGCATCTATCTAGTCGATTCCGGCGGGGCCTTCCTGCCCCTGCAAGATGAAGTGTTCCCGGATCGTGAGCATTTTGGACGGATCTTCTACAACCAGGCCCGACTGTCCGCGCTGGGCATCGCGCAAATTGCCGTGGTCATGGGATCCTGTACTGCCGGCGGCGCCTATGTCCCGGCAATGAGCGACGAGACCATCATCGTACGTGAACAAGGCACGATTTTTCTGGGTGGCCCACCGCTGGTAAAGGCCGCTACCGGTGAAGTGGTCGATGCAGAAAGTCTTGGGGGTGCAGAGGTGCACACCAGCACTTCAGGCGTCGCAGATCATTTTGCCGAAAACGATCAGCACGCTCTGGCTATCGCCCGGGAGATCGTCCGTCATCTCAATCTTCCCGAGACCCCCTGCCCACCCCAGTCGCCTGAGGAGCCACTGTACCCGGCCGAGGATATCTTTGGCATCGTGCCCAAGGACACCCGCCAGCCCTTCGATATCCGCGAGATTATCGCCCGTATTGTCGATGGCTCGGAGTTTCATGAATTCAAGGCTCGCTATGGCAAGACCCTGGTCTGTGGCTTTGCCCATCTGTGGGGCTATCCGGTGGGGATCATTGCCAATAACGGCATCCTGTTTTCAGAATCTGCACTGAAAGGTACGCATTTCATCGAGTTGTGCAACCAACGTGGTGTGCCCCTAGTATTCCTGCAGAACATCACCGGTTTCATGGTCGGGAAAAAATATGAAAATGCCGGCATCGCCCGCGATGGAGCCAAGATGGTCACGGCCGTGGCCTGCTCCAGCGTACCCAAATTCACCGTCATTATCGGCGGCAGTTTCGGAGCCGGCAACTATGCCATGTGTGGACGCGCCTATGGCGGACGCCTGCTGTGGATGTGGCCGAATGCGCAGATCAGCGTCATGGGTGGTGAGCAGGCTGCCAGCGTTCTGGCTACGGTGCGTCGTGACGGTCTCGAAGCCCGTGGCAAAGTTTGGAGCGAGGCCGATGAAGCGGCCTTTAAGGCGCCAATCCTCAAGCAATACCAGCGCCAAGGCCATCCCTATTACGCCAGCGCCCGGCTCTGGGACGATGGGGTGATCGACCCCACTGATACCCGTCGGGTGCTGGGCATGGCCATCAGCGCCTCACTCAATGCCCCTATCGAGGCCACTCATTACGGTGTATTCCGGATGTAAGCACCGCTCAAAAGAACTCGTATTCAAGCTCGAAACGCAAGGTCCGGTCAGCGACACTGCCGGTGGTGCCAAACAGCAATGCCGCGTTATAGCGAAACCCCCGTCCGCCACCCAGTGAAGCCCGGCCGAAGAAAGCCGGACCGAGCATCGAAGACTTATTGTACAGGTTTCCGAAATGACCGATCGAGCCAAAACCCTGCATCCCGGGCTGCAACAAGGCATTGCGGGTATGCCAGATCCACTGCCAGGCATACTTGAACTCGGTGCTGCCCGGTCCCGGTGCCACTGCGGGCACCTTCGCACCCAACACCCGCTTGAACAGCAAGTTCAGATTGAACTGGGAACACCCCCATTCTTTCTGCAACATCGGGCCGATTACGATCTCGTTCTTGCCCTCTTGCCGATCATGCGCCACTTCCGCGAACACCCCGACATCCATCCAGTGCTCGCCGATCTCGGTCAACTGAAAGACGTTTTCCCACTCGAATTCGCTGATCACCGACCCGCCCCCGGGCATGCGCACATAACTAACGGCGAACTCAGAGAACCAGCGCGGCAGCAGGCCATAACCGACGGCCGCCACGTACTGCTGGGCGTGGTTAGCCGAAGCATTAGGCCAGTCCAGTAGCCCACCACGAAACTCCAGTTCCCATTCTTTCCAGGTCACCGTCGGCATGTAGAACTTGCTGGCCGGCCCGGCCTCGGCCCGAGGCGCCGCCAGCAATCCCAAAGTAACTACTGATGCCAACAGCACGATACGCAGTACCAGGCGAGAACGTTCAAGCAACATGAAATGATCCCCTGTAAGAATACTCAAAGCAAAACCTTGCCCCGGCGCCGGTCAGTCCCGACACCAAAAAATCGATAACGTGGCCGTACCGTCCGGCCGGATATTGGGTCTGCTCAGTCCTGCAGCACCGCACCCTCAGCAGAGGGCGTGGCCGGGACAGCGAGCGGGCGCGGCCGGCTCATCCACCTCATGCCCACCACCAGCACCATTACGGTGAGTACCCAAGCCAACAACTGAACTCCCGCAGGTCGGTCGGTATAACCGACCAGAATATGCAGGGTCTGTCCGGACAAAGAGCGTTCGGAGAGCAATGCCGAGCTGTTCCAGAGCTGGTTGCCGAATGCCGGTAGCCAATCGGCCTGGAGCAGATAGCCTGCCGCCGTAGCAGCCAGACCTCCCGCCAGAATGACCAGCATCCAATTGGTCACAGCGAAGAAATGGCGCATCGGAATGCGCAGCAAACCGA
>CAJXGK010000035.1 GCA_913053815.1 uncultured Rhodanobacteraceae bacterium | reverse complement strand
CGCTGCGCTCATACAAGGCACGGACCGGAGCAACTCAAACGACTGGGTCATCCCAGCAGTCGGTGCTGGCTATTAGAAGGTTGTATTGTTTATTCAATTGGCCGCGTTATCGCGGCCTTTCTTTTGGGCTCCAGGTTCGCCGCCGTCTTTGTTTTACGGATTGTCTACGCATACGGGGCCAATGACTTGGCCAGGGAGGATTGAATACCTACGCTGCGGTCATAGCTTTCTGCACTGGATACCCACCGGTGCGGGAATAACTAGAAAAAGCGCCGTCAAAACAAGCACAGCCTTCCCGTGGAAATAATGGCCAAGGAAATCAACGTCTGTTGCTGGGTTCACGGATGGGTGATCATCACGTGCCGAGCTATCCCACCCAAACCCTGGCATTGCGAAACAAACGCATCCAGGGGGAATCTTCGCCCCAGTTGGATGGGCACCAACTCAGTTGCACACTGCGGAAGACGCGTTCGGGGTGTGGCATGAGGATCAACACGCGACCACCGGCAGCATGAAATCCGGTGTGGCCAGCGGGGGAACCATTGGGGTTGAGTGGATAGGCCACGGTGGCCTTGCCGCGATGATCAATATAGTGCAAGCAAGATGCTTGCGCGGGCTTGACCCCGTCCTGCCATACCGCACAACCTTCACCGTGGGCGACAACCACAGGTAACCGTGAGCCGGCCATGCCGGTCATAAAAATGGAGGGCGACTCATGGACTTCAACGCTAACCAGCCGGGCTTCAAACTGTTCGGATTTATTACGCAAAAAATGCGGCCAGGCCCCCGTATCTGGAATGATCTCACGTAATTCGGAGAGCATCTGGCAGCCATTACAGACCCCCAGAGAGAATGTGGTTGTATCGGCAAAAAAGGCTTCAAACTGCTTACGCAAGGGCTCATTGTAGAGAATTGAAGCCGCCCAGCCACGACCGGCACCGAGGACATCGCCATAGGAAAATCCACCGCAAGCAGCAAGACCACGGAAGTCATGCAGGTGATGACGGCCAGAGAGCAGGTCACTCATGGGCACATCGACCGCTTCGAAACCGGCACGGGTGAATGCGGCGGCCATTTCCACCTCACCATTGACGCCCTGTTCGCGAAGAATCGCGACACGCGGGCGCACCCCACTAGCGATCAGGGGCGCGGCCACATTTTCGGAAGGAACGAAGCTCAACGCGAACCGCATGCCGGGGTCGTCATCATCGATACGCCAGACCCGTTCCTGCTCAGCACAGTCGGGATGGTCACGTAATCGCTGTATGGCCGCGCTGGTTTCATGCCAGGAATTGAAACGATCAGTCCAGTTCCAGCGAGCCACGACTTCGTCACCGAGAAACAGCTTGATGCCGAGCTTTTCCTTGGGTTGGCCGATGCGGTGCAAAAAATTCGTGAGTCCATGGGCTTGGGCCAGGACCTGCAGACGCTCACTGTCATTCTCGCCGACCTGCAACACGGCACCGAGTTCTTCGGTAAACAGAGCGCGGAGCGTGGTCTCCCCCCAGTCTTCGAGCTGAATCTGCAAACCACAGTGTCCGGCGAAAGCCATTTCCAAAAGGGTGACTATCAGGCCTCCATCGCTGCGGTCGTGGTAGGCAAGCAGTAATCCCTGGCTGGTAGCTTGCTGTACGAAGGTGAAAAAAGCATGCAGTCGATGGGGATCGTCGAGATCAGGGGGTACTCCACCGCCACGGTTGAACACTTGCATCAGGGCAGAAGCTCCCAAGCGATCACGGCCACCGCCAAGATCAAGCAACCATAGGGCTGTGGCACCCTGATCGAGGTGCAATTGGGGGGTCAGTGCACGGCGTACGTCGGTGACCCGGGAGAAAGCGGTAACCACCAAGGATACTGGGGCCACGGTTTGTTGAGGACCTTGCTCAGCATCATCCCAGCGAGTTTGCATGGACAGCGAATCTTTACCAACCGGGATGGAAAGATCGAGTGCTTGGCACAACTCACTGACGGCCTGTACCGCATCGTATAAAGCGGCATCCTCACCAGCATGGTCCACTGCGGCCATCCAGTTGGCAGAGAGACGCACTTCGCCAAGTTCATGGACCGGTGCGGCCACCAGGTTGGTAATGGCCTCCCCAACCGCCATACGCGCCGCTTCGGCACTGCCGAGCAGCGCTAATGGACTGCGCTCCCCCATGGCCATGGCCTCGCCGGCATAGCCTTCGAAGTCAAGTAGAGTCACCGCACAATCGGCGACAGGTACTTGCCACGGGCCCACCATGGGATCGCGCGCGCAAAGACCGCCGACACTGCGGTCGCCAATGGTGATCAGAAACGATTTAGAGCCCACCGAGGGCAGCTGTAATACCCGGGTCATTGCTTCGTCCAGGCCAATACCGGAGAGATCCGGGACCAAATCTACACGAGGGGGGATGCGGGCTGTGCGGCGATGCATTCGTGGCGGGTTGCCGAACAGCACATCCATGGGCAAATCAATAACCGCAACAGAATTCTCGCCGCGCTGGTCGGATACATGCAGGTGCTGCTCGGCAGTAGCGTGGCCGACCACGGCATAAGGACAACGTTCGCGGTCACAGATAGCCTTAAGGCGTTCGAGATCCTGCGGCCGAATGCCAAGAATATAACGCTCCTGAGCCTCATTGCACCACAGTTGCAGGGGTGACAGAGAGGGGTCATCGCAAGGTATCTTGGCCAGCTCAATTTGCCCACCAAGTTGCGAATCATGCAGCAGTTCGGGGATAGCATTGGACAACCCGCCGGCACCAACGTCATGGATGGAGACGATGGGAGTCGCTTCCTCTAGGGCACAGCAGGCATCGATGACTTCCTGACAACGCCGTTGCATTTCAGCGTTGTCACGCTGCACCGAAGCAAAATCGAGGTCCTCATCACTACGCCCGGCTACTTGTGACGAAGCCGCCCCTCCCCCCAAGCCGATCAGCATGGCTGGCCCACCCAATATCACAATAGCGTCACGGTCTTGCAGCGGCTGCTTATGCACATGTCCAGAACGCAGGTTGGCGATTCCACCGGCAATCATGATCGGTTTGTCGTAACCGTGCCGCATCCCGAGTTCACTCGTGTCCTGCTCAAAGCTGCGGAAATAGCCGCCCAGGCAGGGGCGACCAAACTCATTGTTGAAAGCGGCAGCACCTAGCGGGGCATCGCGCATAATCTCGAAGGCATTGGCAAACCGTGCCGACAATGGACGTGGCGCTTCCCAAGGTCGGGGTAGGCCGGGGATACGCAGATGCGACACGGTAAACCCGGTTACCCCCGCCTTAGGTTTGCCACCACGGCCCACGGCCCCCTCGTCGCGAATTTCCCCACCCGCTCCGGTGGCAGCCCCTGCCCAAGGGGCGATAGCGGTAGGATGATTATGAGTCTCGACCTTGATTGCGTAAGGGATTTCGCCCAGTTTGCTGGTCCAGACGCCCCGTTTGGGATCAACACGAAGACGTTGCCCTCGTGAGCCGCTGATCACTGCCGCATTATCGGAATAGGCGGAAAGGGTGTGGTCAGGATGAGCTTCGTGGGTAGCACGGATCAGGTCAAACAGGGTTTCAGAGCAGTCCTCTTTGTCGATGGTCCAACTGGCGTTGAATACTTTGTGCCGACAGTGCTCCGAGTTGGTCTGTGCAAACATCATCAATTCCACGTCACTGGGATCGCGGCCGAGTTCAGCATAGCGTTCAGCGAGATAGGTGATTTCATCTTCCGCCAAGGCCAGTCCGAGTCGCTGGTTAGTCGTTTGCAATACTTGCTCGGGCTGCTCTCCTAGGGTAATCGTGCGCAGTGCACCGGGTTGACCATGTAGAAAAAGCTTCTCGGCATCCTGCAGATGCTCCAGCACCGTCTCGGTCATACGGTCATGGAGTGCGGCCAAGACCCGACTATGCTCCTGATGCTCAGGGGATGGCAGGGTTTCCATCAGCAAGGCCATGCCCCGCTCAACTCGACGTACCGCAAAACCGGTGCGGTGCAGAATATTGCTGGCCTTGGTGGACCAGGGAGAAATCGTACCCAGTCGGGGGGTAACCCACACTATGGCGGCATTCTCGGCAGCTGCGGCATGGGCTTGTAGTACATTCTGTAAGCGTACGTACTCAGCCTCGTCGAGTTCGGCACTACTATCGATAAAATAAACCAGCCACGTCGCCCTGACTTGCACACCAGGACAGACTGTTTCAAGGTGCTTATTCAGGCGTTCGAGCCGGAACGGCGACAAGGCGTTCTGTCCGTCGAGAACGATCATGGGGAACGCGGCACTGCAGTAACGAGACTGTCTATTATAGCAGTCACTCCGTTTGAGCAGACAGCTTGCCGAACGCTTACCATGCCAATATCCCCCGGTACGGAGAAACTACACATCCTCGTTATTGCCTGGATTTCCGACATACGGGGAGAAGATTCGGGATCCGGCGTGAGACCGCTGGAACGAGATGCCCCGCCCGCTTCAAGATCGAATGGATTGCCCTTCTACGCTGTACTTCGCGGTTATAAGAACCGGTATCAGTTGCACAGGATACAAACCTCCAGCCACCCCTTTCAAGCGCAGCAGAGATCCAAAATTCGGTGAGTGTGTCATGGTGAATACCGAGCGCGTTAGTTCTCCGCTACCCGCCTGAACCGCGACATAGTGCCACGTATCACTGCGTAAAGATCGCGTTGGATTACCCGGCAGAATCCAACGACAATGATCTATCACAGAGCCTGTGACGCGGTCAATTGCAAAACCAAATCCAGATACCCAATCTCTGTAGACCCGATCTCTGTAGAAATTAGCCATCATCTAGCCGCGGGGATGATGGCGAGCATGCAGTCGCTTGAGAGTTTCGCGCGCCACCATAGTGTAAATCTGCGTGGTGCTGAGGCTGGCATGGCCCAGCAGCATCTGCAGGGTGCGCAAATCAGCACCGTGATTGAGTAAGTGGGTGGCAAAAGAATGCCGCAGCACATGCGGGGAGATCCGTGAGCTTGGAATACCGGCTGCTTGGGCGTGACGTTTGATCAGATACCAGGCCATCTGCCGAGTCATCCCCTGCCCCAGTCGGGTAAGCAGCAGCGCTTCAGGAGTGGCGCCTCGGGCTAGTACTGGACGGGCCTCTCGTAAGTAGCGTTCAAGCCAATCCTGAGCAATTTCACCCATCGGTATCAAGCGATCCTTACCTCCTTTTCCATGGACCCGGATGATGCCTTGGCGCAGATTGACCGCCGCATAAGGAAGTCGCACCAATTCGCTCACCCGTAAACCGCAGGCATACATAAGCTCCAGCAAGGTGCGATCGCGCAGACCCAGCGTCGTATCCGGATCGGGAGTAATGAGCAGGGCTTCGATGTCGGCTTCGGACAGGGCCTTGGGCAACCCCCTAGGTAGTTTTGGTGCAGAAATCAGCACCGTCGGATCGGAGCCTCCTTCGCGGAGCACTCTGGACCTATAAAACCGTCTCAGGCTGGACAGAAGCCGGGCGTTACTGCGAGCCTTACGCCCCTGCCCTACCCGCTTGGCAAGGTAGTCGAAAATGGCGGCGCGTTCGGCTTCGAGTAGGTTACTGTGGTGCAATGCAAGCCAGCGGGCAAACCCCTGCAAATCACTGCGATAGGCCGCTAGGGTGTAATGAGCCAGCCCCTCCTCAGCCCACAGACGTTCGATAAAAGCATCGATAGCGATTTGGTCTGTGGGGGCCACGGGAAGCACTGCGTTGATCCTGGTCGATCTGGGCAGACTTTATGCTGGAGCCAAGCCGGGGCGGATACAAGTGCCAGGATACTGACCACGATGCCCGGCCTCAATGAGAGGGATGCCAAACCACTGGCTGCAATACAAAACACCCCTACCCCATCGTCTGGGTACCGCTCACCAAGACAGCGGCCCATTGGCCAGTCCCGGCATCAAGCCAGAACCGGTCCGGCGTAACCCTTGGCACAAGATTCCCTCGGATCATTCATCTTTGATCGTGAAGGCATCGGGTTGGTGCATTAAACATCGTTGGCCTCACCCTGGTCCGTAAGCGGCCTGCGCATGCCGTCCTCCAGGCCTTCGTGGAAGCTGGTTAGTGGCGGCCGTCTTGAGCTACGCAATAGGCCTTGAGTTGTGCCATGGAGATGCGATACAGATCAGGATCATCAGGCTGGGGGCGCATGGACCAGCGTTTGTAGATCCACTGGTATTGGGTAAAAGCCTGCTCAACACAGCTTGTAACGCCGCGGTTGAGTGCAGTACTGGCTTGTAATGGATCCGCGTTACTTAGTTCCGGCGGTGCGTCCAGCCAGTGCAGTCGAAATCCAGCGCCACGTGGGAGGCGCTCCATGAATCCAAATAACACGGTAGCCCCGGTACGGGCAGCCAGACGGGGCAACAGTACCATGGTGGCGGCGGGAATACCGAAAAAAGGAGCAAAGGCCCCCTCACCGGAGCGCGGTTGCTGGTCGGGAAGAATACCGACCACTCCGCCTGCACGCAGCCGCTTGTAGAGCGCCCGTACTCCCCTGCTATTGGCACGAATCTGCTCGGGAGCAAAGCGGCCTCGGACGCGCCGCAACAGGGCTTCCCAATGTGGCTGACGGGGGGGCCGATACAGAATGGCCAGCTGGGTACGGGCACCTAGCCAATGGTTGAGAAGTTCCCAACAGCCCAGGTGTGGAGCCGCTACAATCAGCCCCCGGCCACTGGCCAGAGCTCGCATAAAGCGTTCCTCACCGTGCACTTCGCGGACCAGTTGCAGGGCATGTCGTGCACTGCCGCCCCACACCTTGCCAAGCTCCAGCAAACCGCGACCCGTCTCCTGAAGACAGGCCCGGGTTAGTCGAGCCCGCTCCCTATCGTCAAGCTGCGGTCGGGCGATCTGCAGGTTGACCTCCACGTGATGCCGCTCTCGACCATTCAAACGCCACAGTAGAATACCGAGACCCGCTCCCAGCGCATGCAACCAGCGCAACGGCAACCAGCGGGCCAGGCGCAGCAAGCCATAGGTCAGAGCAACACGGGGATGCATGGGGACAGGTTTGCTGATGAGGATTGGAGCATGATGTAGCGTGGTTTATCTTGTAGGTGTGGGGGGACGGGCGGATAGGCTGAACGGGCTCCACGAGAGCCCCACTATAGATCGGCAGTAACACTGCCCTGTCTGATAGTACCGAGGGTGAATCATGATTGCATTGATCCAGAGGGTCCGCAAAGCCCAGGTCGAAGTCGATGGCAGCGTGGTGGGTGAGATCGGTACCGGCCTGTTAGCCCTGGTCGCTATCCAGCCCAATGATAGCGAAACCCAAGCGCAACGCATGCTGCAACGCCTACTCGGCTATCGGGTGTTTGCCGATGCCGCCGGTCGTATGAACCGGAGTCTGCATGAAACCGGGGGGGGGCTGTTGCTGATCAGCCAGTTCACCCTTGCCGCAAATACCCGCAAAGGTATGCGGCCCGGATTTTCTACCGCTGCCGCCCCGGAGCAAGCCGAACCGGTGTTTGCGCGCCTGCTCGAACTGGCCCAACAAGCCCACCGAGATGTGGCCAACGGCCGGTTTGGGGCCAATATGCAAGTAAGCTTGGTCAATGATGGGCCGGTTACCTTCCACCTGCAGGTGCGCTAAGCTGAGTCAGCGAAAAGCAGCGCTTCCGGCGCTTTGAATACAACAATATCAGCCCCTTGAATACTAGCTATAACAGTGCCATGTAGCTATACTGATAGGTTCTATATGTCGACGGTGCGTGGCATGGCTAGTCATTCCAATCAGCAGCAATCCGAGATCAAACAACTGATCACCAAAGGCCGCGAGCAAGGGTATCTAACCTACGCCGAGGTCAACGATCACTTACCCGATGATATCGTCGATCCTGAGCAGATCGAGGACATCATCTCGATGCTTAACGGCATGGATATCGAGGTGCATGAGGTAGCCCCCGATGGATTGATGGTTGCATCCACCGGCACTGACGACGATGCCGTCACTGAAGAGGCGGTGGCTCTGCTCACTTCAGTGGACGCGGATATCGGTCGCACTACCGATCCGGTACGCATGTATATGCGGGAGATGGGTACGGTCGAATTGCTCACCCGTGAGGGTGAAATTACCATCGCCAAACGCATCGAAGAGGGCCTCAATCAAGTACAGAATGCGTTGTCCAGCTTCCCCTGGACGGTACAGATGCTCATCGAGGAGTTCGATTTGTACCTGGACGGCAAGAAACGCCTTTCTGAGGTGATTGCCGGATTCAGAGCCGATGATGCCGCCGCCGATGCCAAAAGAGAGGAAGAAAAAGCAGCCGCTCGTGAGGCGGCCCGGATTGCCGCTGAGAATCGCAACAATGCCACGGGCAATACCAAGGAACCGGAAGATCCCAAGAACAAAACTAACGATGACGACGACAAACCCAGCGGTCCGGATCCGGCAGTGGTACGTGCCCACATCGACGCCATGCGCGTCCTCTATGAAAAATTCAAGAAAACGATCGTTAAAGCGCAGATTGGGGATCACAAGATCGAAAAACTGCGCGAAAAGCTTGGCCAGGCTTTCCTGGAACTCAAGCTTCCTTCCGCGCTACTCGACACCCTAGTCCGCAAGCTACGTGAGGTTGTCGGCGACATTCGTGTTCACGAACGCGCCATCATGGACTTTTGCGTCAAATTATCACGGATGCCACGGACCGAGTTTCTGGCCAGTTTTCCAAGCCATGAGACGGATCATGAATGGGCCAATACACTGTCACGGAAACGCCAGAAATGGGCACCTGCGATCAGGACCCGACTGGAAGCTATCCATGCTGAGCAGGATAAGCTGGCAGCCATCGAAATACTGTTGTTTCTACCGCTAGTCCATATCAAAGAGCTCAACCGCAGCTTGTCAATCGGGGAAGCCAAGGCCCGGCGGGCCAAAAAGGAAATGGTTGAAGCCAATCTGCGTCTGGTCATCTCCATTTCCAAAAAATATACTAATCGTGGCCTGCAGTTCCTTGATCTGATCCAAGAAGGCAATATCGGCCTGATGAAAGCCGTAGATAAGTTCGAATACCGGCGTGGTTACAAGTTCTCGACCTATGCGACATGGTGGATCCGACAAGCCATCACCCGTTCAATCGCCGATCAGGCACGGACCATACGTATTCCCGTGCACATGATTGAGACCATCAACAAGCTCAACCGTATTTCCCGACATATGCTGCAGAAGTATGGCCGCGAGCCCACTCCGGAAGAGCTGTCCCAGGTCATGGAAATGCCTGAGGAAAAGATCCGCAAGGTTCTCAAGATCGCCAAGGAACCCATTTCGATGGAAACCCCCATCGGTGACGATGAGGATTCTCACCTCGGTGATTTCATTGAGGATGGCAACGTCGATTCCCCGGTGGATTCGGCCACCGTTACCGGACTGGTGGAGACGGTACATGGTGTACTGTCTTCGCTGACCCCACGGGAAGCCAAGGTATTGCGTATGCGGTTTGGCATCGACATGAATACCGATCACACCCTGGAAGAGGTCGGCAAGCAGTTCGATGTCACCCGTGAACGGATTAGACAAATCGAGGCTAAGGCCTTGCGCAAGCTACGACATCCAAGCCGCTCTGAACAGATGCGTTCTTTTCTCGACGGTGACTGAGCGTTGGGAATAAAATTCAGTAGAGTCACCGGTCACATTGTGGTCGTAAGACCTACAGCGAATAGCTCTGCCTAAACCCTTGGGGTACGTCATGAATTTACCACTCTGACGTGATGTAGTTTCTAACCCCAATCGCTACGTTTCGGCTCGAGATTCCATTCCGTACCCGCCACCCCCATCCAACAAGGCATCCCCGTTAGCGATCCGACCCACCCGGTTTCCATTGACGCTACGACTCATCGCCAAGGCCTACTGCTCGGCATCAGCAGTTATGCTATCTGGGGTATGCTGCCGCTGTATTTTTTGCGGCTCGACTTCGCTTCACCTATCGAGATCGTTGCGCAGCGCATCTTATGGTCGCTCTTGTTGTGCGGGTTGCTGCTGATTTTTACTCACCGTATTGGAGAAGTAGTCCAAGTCCTGCGGCAACCACGTCGACTGGGCTTACTGGCCCTCTCAGCGACACTGATTCTTATCAATTGGCTGGTGTATGTGTATGCCGCCAATAATGGCGAGATCCTGCAGGCCTCGCTCGGTTACTTCACCAATCCGCTGGTATCGATTTTTCTGGGAGTGCTGGTATTACACGAGCGCCTGCGTCCGCTACAGTGGGTAGCCGTAACACTGGGCTTGGGGGCCGTCGTCATTATCGGTATCGGCTACGGCCACCCACCTTGGCTGGCCCTGGCCCTAGCCTTCAGCTTCGGAACCTACGGTTTGCTGAAAAGCTTTACCGGACGCCACACCGGCGCGGTCACTAGCCTGACAATTGAAACCCTACTGCTGGCTCCCATTGCGCTGATCGTATTGGGCTGGCTATCCAGTCGGGGCCAGTCCCATTTCACCAGTCATGGATTGGATAGCGCATTGTGGCTAGCCTCTACCGGGATTGTCACCGCGGTGCCGCTAACCTTGTTTGCTGCCGCCGCTCAACGCATTCCCTTAAGCTTGCTTGGAATGCTGCAATATCTGGCTCCATCCATGCAATTTATCATTGCCGTGGCGGTCGAGCACGAGGCGATGTCCACCTCACGCTGGATCGGTTTCGCAATTATCTGGCTGGCTCTGGCCCTACTCAGCAGCAGCGCCCTACTAGCCTTCCGCCGCCGCCGGCGCGCAACGCGCAGTGCCGCCGATGTACAGGCCGCCTGCACCGATGCCGCAGAAGTGCATTGAACACACATGGCATCAACGCTTAATCCGCAGCCACCCGTCGTCGTTACGCTGCGAAGCAGGTAGACTGAGCGTTCTTCCATCGCCGGGCCTATAGCTCAATGGTTAGAGCAGAGGACTCATAATCCTTTGGTTCCAGGTTCGAATCCTGGTGGGCCCACCATTTTGGTTAACTGCAGCGTATGGGCAGCTGAAAGCATAGTTTGTCCATTTTGGTAGAAGCATCGTGTTCACGGTGCCGATCCTTCCTAGGGAACAGCGAAACCTAGATCACCAACACCTCTTCGGTCGAAAGTGCCCACCACGTTTTCTTCTACTTGGTAACAATCCTCTACCGCACGGTCAGCTGGAAGTGGACACTCCCCCAGCTAAAAGCCGGTGGCTTCGGATTACGACTGGCAGCCGGATC
>CAJXGK010000034.1 GCA_913053815.1 uncultured Rhodanobacteraceae bacterium | reverse complement strand
GTCATCCTGCATCACTGCGGCGGTGACGCTGCGATAACGCGCTAAGCCCAGTTTATGCAGCTCGATGCCGCCGAACAGAATCGTTCCCTCGCTCGGTTCGAGTAGGCCGACGATCAACTTGGCCAGGGTGGTCTTGCCACTGCCGGAAGGCCCGGCGATGGCCACGCTTTCTCCAGGCTCAATACAAAAGCTGCAATCGTGCAGAATCCACGGCTCGCCTTCGGCATAGCGAAAGCTGAGATGGCGTACTTCGAGCCCGGCGGCAGGAAGGGGGCCGTCATAACTTGCATCCAGATGGGTCTCCACCGGGGTCAGGGCAATATCGGCGACCCGCTCGGCGTGCAGGCCGAGCATGCGAAAGTCGTTCCACTTGTCGATCAGGCCGGCAGCGCGCTGGGTGAACTGTCCGGCATAGGCCGCAAAGGCCACCAACATGCCCACCGAAAAGGTGCCGGCCAGCACCATGCTCGCCGCCAGCCATATCAAGAGCACCCGCTCGATGCCGAAGATCAGGCCGTTGCCACCATGAAAGGCAATGCCCAGACGTTGTAGTCGCAATTCCCGGTTGGTGGTCTCGACCAGGGTGTTGGCATAGCGGCCGCGACGCTGATCTTGCTGATTGGCCAGTTTCAGGGGCTGGATGCCACGAATGGATTCGAGTAGATCACTCTGCTGGCGAGCGGCATAAATAATGTGATCCTCAGTGGCGCGGCGTAAGGGGGTGAAAATCCCCCAACGCAGCAGGGCGTAGAGCCCGAACGCGCCCAGTACTAAGGCACTCAGCTTGATGCTGTAGAAGGCCATCAATACCAAAGTCAGGATCGACATCAGACCATCAAGGATGGCCCCGACGAACTGGGTGGTCAGGGTTCTCTGAATGGTTTGCACTGAGCCGAAACGGGAGACCACATCGCCAATATGGCGTTTCTCAAAATAGTCCTGGGGCAGGCGTAACAGATGCCCAAACAGGTTGCCGACCCATTGCACGCTGAGCAGGGCGCTGATCCAGGTGATGGCCCAGGAGCGCATCGCCGTGACCCCGACCTGGAACACGGTCAGTAACAGAAAGCCGATACCGAGCAGGGTCAGCAGGTTGCGATCGGCGGAAACCAGCACCTGGTCGATGACCCATTGCATGTAAAACGGGCCCATCAGCACCAATACTTCCAGCCCCAACGCTAGCAGGAAGATCTGCAGCAGGGCCCGCTTCAGACCGTGGACCTCGCCGGTCAGCGCGCGCAGTGAAATGCGCTCGCGGGCTTTCTGCTTGGTGAAGTTGGCCTTGGGTGACAATTCCAGGGCCACCCCGGTGAAATGTTTGGAGACCTCGGCCAGGCTCAGGCGCAGCTCGCCCCGGGCCGGATCGTGAATCTCAAGGTGCTTGCGGTGGGCACGTTTCAGGACCACAAAGTGATTCAGATTCCAATGCAGGATGCACGGCACCTGCAATTGCGATAGCTCTTCCAGCTCCAGTTTTAGCGGCCGGGAGTCGAAGTCCAAGCGACCGGCGATTTCGATCACTCGAGCAAGATTGGCGCCCTTGAGCGACATTGAGGCCCGGCGTCTGAGGCCGGCCAGATCGATGTCATGGCCGTAGTAGCGCGCAATCATGGCCAGGCAGGCCAGCCCGCATTCAGCGGCCTCGGTTTGCAGTACCGTTGGCAGACACTTACGCCAACCAAAGCGCAGGCCGTCGAGTACGGACACGGCGGCACTCATGCATGTACCCCACTGTGGGTGGGCGCGGGTGCGCCCAGCAGCCGACGGCCAAAGCCGACCATCGGTTCGATCACCCATTCGATCAGACGGCGCCGATCCAGCAGAATGTCGGCACTCAGAACCATGCCCGGCATCAGGCGCGCGGGTCGACCGCAGGCCTCAAGGTGTTGCCGATCCAGATGCACGATGACCCGGTACACCGGCTGAGTCACGGGCCGGCCCAGCAGACTCTGTGCTTCCCGCGGCGACAGGGCACTGCGCGAGACCGCAGCGACGGACCCGTAATGCTGGCCGAACTTTTGGTAGGGATAGGCCTGATAGCGCAATACCACCTGTTCGCCCCGGCGGATAAAGCCGACCGCCTGACTCGGCACCAACAGTTGGGCTTCCAGCTTTGAGCCCTTCGGCCATAGCGCCAGCAAGGGCTGTCCCGGGGTGGCAGTCTGACCGGCATGGATGAGCAGGGCCGAAACCAGTCCAGCCCGGGGTGCGCGCAGCAGCCATGAGGCCTGGGCGGCATTTTGCGCCAGCGCCTGCTCGATATCGGCCAGCCTGCTGCGCGTGGCAGTCTGGGTCGAGGCCAGGTTAAGCGCAATCTGCGCCAGGTTCTGGCGGGCAGCCGCCCGTTGCTGGGTGATATCCAGTTGCTGGCGTTGCAAGGCCTTGACTTGCACCTGGGCATTGAGTGTGCTGGTTTGCTGCCGCTGCCGCTGCAGCTCCAGGGTCGAGACATAACCCTGGTCCGCCAGCGGCTTGATGCGCGCCAGCAGGGCCTGCAGGTGCCGGGCCTCTTGCTGTTGCAAACTCCGTTGACCTTCGATCTGCCCTTGTTGTGCGGTCAGGGAAGCGATGCGCTCACGCAAATCCTGGCGCCGGCTGGCCGCCAGTTGCCGTTGGGTGAGTAGATCGGCTTCGAGGCCGGTCCGCTGCGCTCGCAACTGGGCCAGGATGATGGCGTGAGTATTGCCGAGAGTGGTGCTGTCCAGGGGCTGGTCAAATTCCACCAGCGGCTGGCTACGCGTCACCTGCTCGCCCTGGTGGACCAGGATGCGGCTGACCAGGCCCCGACGGGTCGCGCTGAGGGTGATCAATCCGGCATTGGGGACCAGCTCACCGGCTACCGTGGCGCGGCGAGTGTAGTGACCGAAGTACAGAAAGGCCACCAGACTGATGGCCAACAGGGCGACGAAACCGGAGATGATCCAGTGTGCAAGCGGGGTTGCCAGATGGATGCTGCCCAGGGCCGACTGGCGTTGCGCGGCCAGCACTTCACGGCGAAATAGTCGTCCCTGATCTGACACCTTCACGTCCTGATGTGAACTTCGTTGCTATGAGCCTATTCGCGGATTATGACGAGATAAGGAGTTATACTTTACGGTTTCAATACAATTCAGAAAATGCTTTGACTACAATCAGATACCTTCCTTTGCATTCTGAATGCAGCGTGAAGAAAAGCTAAAATACAGTCGGCAGGGTAACAAATCCTCGATCAGGCCATTCAGAAAGCACCGATCGGAGGGTGCTGCATCCTGGATGATGCGCACGTTCCATCCAGGTTACGTTAGTTCTTCGGCACTATGTAATCATAGGAAACCTGACAGATCATCGATTTCGGTTAATCCCTACCGTTCTACGGGGATTTCTACAGCGCAGGAAGCGACCAATCCATGGGCGGCTCACCCCGTTCTTCAAGGTAGCGGTTGCCGGCAGAGAAATGACCACAACCGATAAAGCCCCGGTACGCCGACAGCGGCGATGGATGGGGGGCTTTGAGCACACAGTGACGGCGGTTATCCAGCAACTGGCCCTTGGCCTGGGCATAGCTACCCCATAGCATGAAAACCAGCCCTTCACGCTTACGGTTGAGGGTCGCCACTACGGCATCGGTAAAACCTTCCCAACCGCGACCACGATGTGAACCCGCCTTGCCGGCCTCGACTGTCAACACGGCATTCAGCAACAACACGCCGCGCTCAGCCCAAGCAAGCAGGCAACCATGCTGGGGTTGGGGCAATCCAAGATCCCTCTGCAACTCGGCAAACAGGTTGGCCAGGGAAGGGGGGATCGGTACTCCAGGCGGAACCGAGAAACTCAGTCCATGCGCCTGACCCGGGCCGTGATAGGGATCCTGGCCCAGAATCACCACCCGTACCGCCGGAAAGGGGGTGCTGTCGAGGGCGGCAAAAAATTGTGCACCACGTGGGTAGATACGTTTTCCAGCCGCCTTCTCGGTGCGCAAAAAAGCAGCCAGTTCACGCATTTCTGGTCGCTCGAAATACGACCCCAGTTCTGCCTTCCAGGAGGCCTCTAGTTGCAACATGGCGGTGTTCAAGCCGGACTGTCGTACTGGCGCAGATGCCTGGCTACTTTCATCTGAAACTGCACCTTGGTTACCAGCAAGCGCTCCTCAATCGGCTTCTGCACCAGATCATTGGCCCCAGCACGAAGCAAGGCCGACTGATTACGCGGATTGTCGTCACCGGTCATGACCAGGATCGGTAACCGACCCTTGCTATAGTGAAACTCTTCACGAATGCGCACAATCAGATCCGCGCCAGACAGTTCCTCCTGCAGATTGACATCGGTCAGCAACACATCCGCACCCCGTCGACCCTGACTGCGAGCGTTGTCCAGAGCAAGCAGCGCAGCTTCAGCTGAAATGCAGTGTTGTACGCTAAGACCATGCTTCTCCAGCATGCGCCGCGTGGCCAGAGCAACCACCCGACTGTCTTCGACATACAAGATGTCCCCGGTCGTGTTCTGCTGCGGGAGCACATAGCCGCGGATGAACTCAACCAGTGCCTGAAACCCCAGCGACTTGTCAAAATAGTCGGTGACATCCTCTCCCAGACTACGCGCTTCAAGCCGCTCATTGACATCGCCCGAAACCACCACAATCGGCACGTAGGTCTGACTGCCATGAGTACGGATGGAATGAGCCAGCTCAATGCCGTCTTGATCCGGCAGCCGCAAGGCCGTGGTGACAAAGTCGAGCGGTTCGTGTCCCAGTGTTTCCAGCGCCTCGGCCGCCGACCCGCAAGAAATGACCTTGACCCCCGGCAACTCGGCAATCAACAGGCGCTCAATCATGCGCCGCACCACTTTGGAACCATCGACGATCATGACATGCGGATGATCACTGGCAATATGGCGACTGACAGGCGTAGACATAAGATTCCGTTTCAAGTCGGTTCAAGTAGGGCGAGATGGCGAGCGCTGGCCAAACGCGCACCCAGCCAACCCAGCATAGCGGCCAATGCCGGAACCACAAACAGCCAACTTGCCGGTAAGGCATGCAAGGCAATATGGCCACCCCAGGCGGCAGTCATCTGGGCCACTGGGGTGGCCAGTGCGAGTTCCAGCGCCAACACCAACACGACTGCCAATACCCCACTGCCGAAGCCCAAAAAGGACCCCGCATACAGATACGGTCGCCGTACGAAGGCGTGGCTAGCCCCCACCCTGTTCAACACAATAATTTCTTCAGAGCGCTGTAAAATATCCGCACGTACACTGCCCCCCACAACTAATAGCGCGGACAGCGTCAACAGTCCCCCAAGTAGAATCAGTACCCGCCCACCCAACATCGAGATGGTCTCCAGGCGAGCGCGGAGAACCCTCTGATCCTGAACCTGTAGTACGCCATCCATACCGCGCAGGACGTTCACCAGAGTCTCGATCTGACCTCGCTGCAAACCCGGTCTGGGTTGTACCTCCAATACCCATGGCAGCGGGTTGTCCGGGAGGCTAGCCAAAGCCTGTTTAAACCCTTGGATGGCCGCTAGCTCGTGCCTACCCTGCGTGGGGCTACGCAACACGACCTGCGCCACACTCCCGCGTTGCTGTAGAGTCGTCGCCATAGACTTGGCAAAAACTGCAGAACGATTGGGTTGCAGGAAGATGCTGATTTCCTGTTCCGTACCCAGAGTACGGGACAGCCCCTGTAAATTGGTAAGCAACAGCGCAAAAACCAGCGGCAGAGCCAGGGCAAAGCCCATCACCAGCATAGTGAAGGCGCTTGCCAAGGGACGTTGCAACAAGCGTCTGACGCTGTGACCGCAACCCCATCGATGCCCCCGCAACCAGCGCCGTAGATAACTTCCGCCCCCTAGTCGGGCCGTCGCAGCGGCCTGGGTCGGCTTATTCATGAAGCCACCTCATCCGCTGGCACATCATCGACCAGGCAACCCTGGTCCAATACCAGTACCCGTCGGCGCATGCGCTTGACCTGTAACAGGTCGTGGCTGGCCACCAGCACCGTCGTTCCATAGCTTTGCAGATCAATGAACAACTGCATGATTTCAGCAGCGAGCAGGGGATCAAGGTTACCGGTTGGTTCATCGGCAATCAGCACCATAGGCCGACCGGCAATAGCTCTAGCGATACCGACACGTTGCCGTTCGCCGGCAGAAAGTTGCCGGGGATATTTGTGCTGGGAATCATCCAGAGCAACTTTGCCCAAAGCCGCACGAACCCGCTTGCCGCGCTCGTTGCCAGGAAGCCCTGCTGCCACGAGGGGTAAGGCAACATTCTCAGCAACCGTATGGTCTCGCAGCAAATAAGGATCTTGAAATACCATCCCCACATTACGCCGCAAGCGGGCAATATCACCACGCCGGATTCGAGCGAGATTGCGTCCTGCCACACTCACCATCCCCCGGGTCGGCCGTTCCAACAAGCCGACCAGTTTGAGCAAAGTACTCTTGCCCGCACCGGAACGTCCAGTCACAAAAGCCATCTCTCCCGCTTGCAGGGTAAAGCTCAAAGAATCCAGCGCTACCGGACCCACGGCGTAACGCTTGCTAACTTGCTGGAATCGAATCACAGTCGGGAGTAAAGATAAACCGAAAGTATCAGCATACGGTATTTTCGCCGTGGTCCCCAATCTTCAGCGTTTTCGGAATAGGGAACCCAGTCGCCGCAGAAATCCCGGCCGACGATGGCCCGCCGAGCCCTTGAAGGGATGGGCGGCTGCCGTACTATCAGCATTTTTTCTACGGTCCTGAGAATCCTCCCGGGATGGCCGTTGTGAGTCTGACGAAGCCCCATTCCCCGAGCCGTGATGCGCCATTGATACCTGGGAGTCCGTAACAACAGACTTGACTCCGCGACCCCGGCCACGACCGCGACGGCCACGTCGGGAGCGTGCGGTGGTATCCCGATTCGACTGATTGGCGCCGGAATCATGCGGCTCTTTGTTGTTGGCAAGGGCTGCGCCTTGCGGCACTGTACTGCTTGCTGTCGCCACTGCGTCGGTTACCGGCGGGGTACCAGCGGGTGAGCTGGATGGTTTTGATACGGGGGGCTTCGAACGTGATTTACGCGAGCGGTGGCGACGTGCTGGATTCGGTGTCTGGGCCTGTTGTGCGGCCCCTTCCCCAGACATTCGCTTGCTCGCTGAAACCGGTTGCGTACGTGCCCGGGGCGGTGGCGATACTAGTAGGTCCTCGGTAATCGGTATCATTAGAATCTTCTGCCCAATAAAGGTTTCAATATCGGGCAGGCCCATCGCATACCGATCGCAGGCAAAGCTGATCGCATCGCCCTCTGCACCCAGGCGCGCGGTACGACCAATTCGGTGTACATAATCTTCGGCGTCCTGGGGTAGGTCATAATTGTAAACGTGGCTCACATTGGGAATATGCAGACCCCGAGCCGCCACATCCGTCGCCACCAGCACCTCCACCTCACCGTTCTGAAACCGGCTCAGCAGGCGCTCGCGCTTCTTCTGCGGCACATCACCCGAGAGGGCTGCCACCCTAAAGCCATGTCGAGAGAGACGGTCGCTGACGCGTTCGACGGCAGCCCGTGTGTTGACAAAAACAATACAGCGTTCAGTAGCGGAGCGTTCGATGAGATTGAGCAGTAGGGGGATTTTCTCTTCCCGGGCCGGATAATAGACGCGTTGCCGAACCCGGTCAGCCGTAATGTGCTCGCTTTCGACTACCATCTTTTCCGGTTCGTTCATGTGCTCGTAAGCCAGCTCAAGCACCCGGTGACTGAGCGTAGCCGAGAACAGTAGGCTTTGCCTTTCCTCACGTGGCGGCAACCGTCGGAACAGGAAATAGATATCCTTGATGAAACCGAGATCGAACATCCGATCCGCCTCGTCCACAACCATGACCTCGATGGCATTGAGGGTGAACAGGTGCTGTTTATAGTAGTCAATCAGGCGTCCGGGGGTTGCAATGATAAGGTCGCAGCCATCTTTGAGCCTCTGCCGCTGACGCTCGTAATCAACCCCGCCATAGATCAAAGCGATGCGTAACCCAAGGTCACTCCCTATCGACCGCGCATCCTTATCGATCTGAATCGCTAGTTCCCGGGTCGGGGCTATAACCAGCGCGCGCGGATCCTCCGGGCGACGGGCCGCCTTGGCTGTTCCGGTCAGCAATCGATTGAAGGTGGTCACCAGGAAGGCGGCGGTCTTACCGGTACCAGTCTGGGCCTGTCCAGCCACATCCCGGCCGCTGAGAGCTACGGGCAAAGTCAGTGCCTGGATTGGAGTGCAACGGGTAAAACCACAATGAGCAATTCCTTGCTGCAAAAGCGGATGAAGTTCGAACTGTTCAAAAAATGTGTCGGTAAGTAATGTATCGGCCATAAACGGGGTCCCCGAACACGACGGTGGTGAGCCCACCTTTGAATCATGTTCGGTAATACAATGAAAAGACGATGTAGTCGCCGGTCGGCGCCAGATTGTGCCATGGCAAACCACAAGTGTAGCCTAAGCCGGCACGCAGTACCCTACTTGTCTTTATCTTTTATCTTCCCCATCCGGAGTATCACACGGTGAGCGAACTGATCACACACGTATCCGATTCCGATTTTGAAAACGTAGTACTCAAATCCGAGCTACCAGTCCTGGTCGACTTCTGGGCCGCATGGTGTGGTCCCTGCCGGGCTATCGCCCCAACTGTTGAAGAACTCGCCCACGAATTCTCAGGCAAGGTGAAGGTGACCAAGCTTGATGTAGACAGCAATCAGAAGACCGCTATCCATTACAACATTCGCAGCATTCCCACCTTGATGGTTTTCAAGGCAGGAGATGTTGTCGCCACCCAACTGGGTGCTGTATCCAAGGGGGCAATCAGTAAGATGCTTGAGCAGGCCCTGTAATATTCACATATGGGTGTCGTGTCGGTGTAGACGTGACACCAGCTTGGTGATAGATTCAACCGTTCGGTGGGCCGCTCCCGGCACCGCTTTGAGTTTGGTGCGCGACAGCGCAATTCCTATTTCACTCCGGCCCCAACGAGGCCCTCCCGTGTCCGAAAACGACGTCAAAACCAACGACGAAGCTCCTAGCCCGTCTGATGCCACCCAAGCATCACCCAAAGAAACCCCCAAGGCCACGTCCCCCGTTACGTCGAAGGACGTGCCCGGGGATGTTGCCAAAAACGAGGCGGTTGTTAGCAATGAGTCCGTAACCGAACCGGCGCCGCCCAGCGACACCGACTCAAATGGCCTCCACAGCCCCCGAGACAATGGCAAGAAAGAACGGCATGGACCACGTGAAAATCGTGACAGCGGCCGTAATTCGCGCCATGGTCGGCGCCGCAATCGCCCTGACCGCCCTACCTCACGTCACGCCGGTCTGCCACGAGACGACGACGAAGAGTACGTCGAGACTACGCGCGATCCTGACAAACTGATCAATCTCACCGAACTCAAACGTAGGCCCGCCATCGCCCTACTGGATATGGCCGAGTCACTCAACATCCATGAAGGCGTGGCCAGAGCACGTAAACAGGAAGTGATCTTCGCCATTCTTAAGGTGCATGCCCGCAATGGCGGCATCATCTGGAGTGAGGGGGTATTGGAGATACTTCAGGATGGCTTTGGTTTCCTGCGTTCTGCCGACGAATCTTATCTAGCTGGACCCGACGATTTGTATGTCAGTCCCAGCCAGATTCGCCGTTTCAACTTACGTACCGGTGATTACATCACCGGCTTGGTCCGTCCGCCAAAAGAAGGTGAGCGCTACTTCGCCATGCTCAAGGTTGACGACATCAATGGCGAACCACCGGAAGTCTCCAAGAACAAGACCCCGTTCGAGGACCTGACTCCGCTGTTTCCACGCGCCGCATTTCATCTTGAACGCGGCAACGGTTCGAGCGAGGACATTACCCCCCGCATCCTCGACCTCGTCGCTCCGGTAGGCAAGGGCCAGCGCGGACTGATCGTATCGCCGCCCAAAGCCGGCAAGACAATGATGCTGCAAAACATCGCTCAGTCCCTGGTTTACAACCACCCCGAAGCGCATTTAATCATTTTACTGATTGATGAACGCCCGGAAGAAGTGACCGAGATGGCCCGTTCGGTACGCGCCGAGGTCATCAGCTCAACCTTTGATGAACCTGCGGTACGCCATGTGCAGGTCGCGGAAATGGTCATCGAACGTGCCAAACGTCTGGTTGAACACAAGAAAGACGTGATCATCCTGCTCGATTCGATCACCCGCCTGGCACGCGCCTACAATACCGTAGTACCCAGCTCCGGCAAGGTGCTGACCGGCGGTGTAGACGCCAATGCTCTGCAACGACCCAAACGCTTCTTTGGTGCGGCACGCAATGTCGAAGAAGGTGGCAGTCTCACCATTCTTGCGACCGCGCTGATCGATACCGGATCAAAGATGGACGAGGTGATCTATGAAGAGTTCAAGGGTACCGGCAACATGGAAGTACACCTGAATCGTCGCATTGCAGAAAAACGCGTCTATCCAGCCATCGACATCAACCGCTCGGGTACCCGCCGGGAGGATCTGTTGATTGATCCCAATCTGTTACAAAAGATCTGGATTCTACGCAAGCTGCTGCATCCCATGGATGAACTCGCCGCCATGGAGTTCATGCTGGACAAGATGAAGAACACCAAGACCAACGATGAGTTCTTCGGCGCAATGCGTCGCTAAGCACAAATCGTCCGACTTCATCACTCCGGGCCTACCTACCGGGTAGGCCCGTTTTTTATCTCCTACCTGGGGATCTGCGACCACCACCGATATACCTATTGATCGCGGGTCGGTTTCCCGGGCCGGTACAGCGACCCACGGTATCGCCAGCTATTACCCGCTGCACGCTACTTACAGCCATGCCGTCACGCTCCAGCAAGCCCCATCCCGCCTACAATAGGCTCACTAACCAAAGTACCTATGGGTACAGGAAGCCTTTTCATGCGCATTTGCGTGTACTGCGCGTCAAGCCCGCATGCCAATTCCGAATACCGGTTGGCCGCACGAAGCCTGGGTAGCTTGCTGGCCGGTCGGGTGGCAGATCAATGGGGCCGGAGCAAAGTCACAATTGTTAGTATGGTTGTCAGTGGCACGTGTGCCTTGTTGATTGGTCTCTTTTTTGGACAAAATCCCTTGCTAGTCGCTGCTATTGCCCTTATTTGGGGTTTTGCTGTCGTGGCCGATTCGGCCCAGTTCAGTACAGCGGTCAGTGAGCTATCGGTGCGGGAATATATGGGCACGGCCTTAACGTTGCAAACCAGCATGGG
>CAJXGK010000033.1 GCA_913053815.1 uncultured Rhodanobacteraceae bacterium | reverse complement strand
CCTGAAGCTAGCGCGTCTACCAATTCCGCCACCTGGGCAGGTGACCTCACGCCGTGTTGGCGAGCCCAACAATGTATGGATCTATTGAGTGATTGTCAAATCGCTGCTGGGTCGTATTACCCCTATCCATGGATAGGTCTTCGACCCCGGAGTATCTCGATAAACCTACTGCTCGACCTAATTTCTACATTGTATCCTCGCCCGCTACTCGCCTGTCTAACTGATAGGTCTCGGAGGTTCGTTCCGGGTTGCTGGGCACTCGAACTACTTGCTACGGTTTTTCGTAAGCACCCTTGCATTCACCGTGTTGTACAGGCAGGCTGCCAATCCATGAAGGAAATCATATTTTATGCCACGTAAGCGCGGCGATGGGCGTAGCAACCGTCCAGCCACCCATTCGAATCGCGGCCCAACAGCCAAGGGTTCGCAAGGTACTGATTCGGCACGCCCGGGTACGACCCCGCTGTCACGCGGGCGAGACTCGTCGGCATCTCCAAAAATTGAATCAAGAACTTTGTTAAACCTGCTCGACCAGTACCAAGGACCAGTTTCGGAAGCCGTACTGGCGCGGGAATTGGGAGCGCTGCGCGGGGGGCAACGCAAGCAGCTGGCCGATACCCTGCGCCAATTGGAACGCCAGGGTGCGATCCTACGCACTCGAGTGGGGGAGTTTGCCCGGGTAGATCGCACCGATCTGCTGGCAGGAACCGTGTTGGCCAATGCTGAAGGCTACGGATTTTTCAGGCCTGACAGTGGTGACGATGATATCTACCTGTCGCCGGCGGAGATGCGCAAGGTTCTGCATGGTGACCGCATTCTGGCCAGTGTCATCGGCCTTGATCATCGTGGACGAAAGCGCGGCGCAATCGTCGAAATCCTCGAACGCCGTCCCCCTCGGTTGGTTGGCAAGGTGGTTGAGGACGGGGGTATCACCGTGGTGGTACCGGATGATCCCCGTTTGCACCAGGACGTGCTGATTCCCAGCTCAGCGCTTGGCAAGGCCCATGCGGGCCAGATTGTGGTGGCCGAGATAACCGAACCGCCTACCAGCAACCGTGGCCCGGTCGGTCGGGTGGTGAGCATTCTTGGAGACCATCTGCAACCTTCCCTGGCCGTCGAAATGGCGATTGCCGGACACAACTTGCCTCATACCTGGCCGGCGAAGGTCTTGCACGAGGCAGCAGCGATCCCGGATGAGGTCGATTTGCTGGCTGAGAGCGAACGCCAAGACCTGCGCGATCTACCCCTGGTCACCATTGATGGTGAGGACGCGCGCGATTTCGACGATGCGGTGTATGCCCGACCGTCCAGGAACGGTGGTTACCGTCTGTTGGTCGCGATCGCCGACGTTGCGCATTACCTGCCCATGGGTAGTGCCCTGGATCAGCAAGCCAGGCAGCGGGCCACCTCCGTATATTTCCCGGGCTTCGTAGTGCCGATGTTGCCTGAGACTTTGTCCAATGGGATCTGTTCCCTGAAACCTGAAACTCCACGGCTGGCCATGGTTTGCGACATGCATGTGGATGCCGCGGGGGGGGTGCAGCGTGCCCGGTTCTACCCGGCTCTGATTCGCTCTCATGCCCGGCTAACTTATCAACAGGTATGGGCGGCCCTTGGCCAGAACGATGTAACTGAACGTCAGCGTCTGGGGGCGCTGTTACCGGCGCTGGAACATCTGCAGGGGCTGTATCGACTGCTGGTACAAGCTCGCCAGCATCGTGGGGCTATTGATTTCGATACGACCGAGACCTGTTTTCGGCTTGATGCTGCAGGGGATGTAGAGTGGCTACAGACCACGGAGCGCAATGATGCGCATCGAATGATTGAGGAGTGCATGATCGCGGCCAATGTACAGGCTGCGAAGTTCTTGTCGCGTCACAAGATGCCGGCTTTGTATCGGGTGCACCCCGCGCCACCGGTAGAGAAGTATACGGATCTGTTGAAATTCTTGCGTGAGTTCAAGTTGCGCCTACCCCCTTATGAGGACGTTCGCCCCTTGGACTTTGCCCGTTTGCTGAAAAGGGTTGAAACCCGCCCTGAAGCACCGCTATTGCGCTCGGTATTGTTGCGCTCACAAAGTCTCGCCGTATACCATCCAGACAATGACGGGCATTTTGGCCTGGCTCTGGATGCCTATGCCCATTTCACTTCACCGATCCGTCGTTATCCCGACGTACTGGTGCACCGGGCCATTCGCCATATCTTGAACGGCGGCAAGCCGAGCGGGTATGCCTATACGTCTGCTGACATGGAGACACTCGCCCTGCACTGCTCTATGCGTGGGCGTATCGCGGAGGAAGCCGAGCGCGAAGTGGATGAACGTTACCGTTGCGCCTGGTTACAAAAACATGTGGGCGAAGTGTTTGCGGGGGTGGTATCGGGGGTGACTTCATTCGGGCTGTTTGTCGAGTTAGTTGAATCGAGGATCAGCGGTCTGGTTCATGTCTCACAACTACCCAACGACTACTATCATTTCGATCCACTCAGACATCTGTTGACAGGGCAGCGGCAGGGCCGCAACTTCAGGCTGGGTGACCCGGTTCGTGTCCAGGTTCTCAGGGCCAGCATGGAAGATCGTAAGGTGGATCTACGCTTGGCCAAGGAGGCTTGAACCCACTTGCTTCGGCCTGAAATTTTGTCACCGCAGCGGCTTTCCTCCTGATAGGGGTCAAACATGAAGCAAATCTGGATCCCTGGAATCCACTCTGTATTGGCAGTGTTGGAACGCGGGGGTAAAACTGTAGATGAACTTTGGTTACAAGAAGGATCGCGCAATCCACGTCTTGAGAAGATCCAGGTGCGGGCCCAGGAACTTGGGCTGCCCATTCACAGACATCGTCGTGAAGAACTCGATGCCCATGCCGAAGGAGTTCGACATCAGGGCGTGATCGCCTTGTATCGACCGCCGCCACCGTACAGTGAGGTGGATCTGGAAACCCTGCTTGACCAGGCTGGAACCGATGCCTTGTTGCTGGTATTAGATGGGGTAACCGATCCTCATAATTTTGGTGCCTGTCTGCGCAGTGCCGCGGCGGCGGGTCTCACTGCGGTCATCGTGCCCAAGGATCGTGCCGTCGGTTTAACGCCAGTGGTGCGGCGCGCTGCAGCAGGGGGGGCTGAGCAAGTGCCGGTGGTGACCGTCACCAACCTGGCACGAACCTTGCGCAAGCTCAAGAACCATGGGGTATGGCTGGTCGGACTGGCTGGGGGTACGGAAAAGAGTATCTATTCGCTGGATCTGCGCGGACCGTTAGCTTTGGTGTTAGGTGCTGAAGGTGAGGGAATACGCAGGCTGACCGCTGAGACCTGCGATTATCTGGCCCGTATTCCGATGCCGGGACAGATGGAGAGTCTCAATGTTTCGGTGGCCACCGGGGTGATCCTGTTTGAAGCGGTACGGCAACGCGGAGGTGGTGTATGAGCTTTACTTTGACGGTGCCCGATGTGGTTGGATTTCTAGGTATCAGCTTGGTCGTGATTGCCTACTTTCTGGTCCAGGCAAGTCGCTGGCGTGGTAACGGCATGATCAATCAGGCGGTTAATACGATAGGTACCTGTGCCGTACTGTGCTTTCTGATAACGGGGGTCTTCAATCTACCTGCATTCGTTCTGGCATTGATTTGGCTGGTAGTCAGCCTGTACGGACTGCTCACGAATCTGGTGCGGTCGTACCAGTGACGAGTGTTCCTACCAGTACAGCCTTATGCGGACCTTACACGTTGCCGCGACGCAAACGGAGGACGTAAAACTTACTTGGTTATTGAGCCGGCATGAAATATCCATGCACTTGCGAATCATGCCATTGCTCGGATTCATCCTGTCCGGTGCACCCGGTGGCAAAGACCTGCCTGTTGGGCCGTGCTGATGGCAACACGCTTCCGTCCACCTGTGGGGGGCGTGCTCCTGCTCGTACTCGCCGGAGAGAAGACCCCCGCCCAGACATCTCATGAATGGCCATGATAATTGCGGAAGATTTTTCTGGGTCAGTGGATTTTCTGAAAGAGGGGCGCAACGGTGGTTCCAGCCGACTGAAGAAAATTGGCTGGCAGGTCAAAAGACCCGTGAAGGCAGTTTGCCCCCTATAGGTGCATTCAAGGTCTGCGGGTGTTCGCTCATGGACTGGCAACGAACCGACCGGCCCCCCTTGCCGATCGCCCTACGGGATGCGCCCTAACCGCTCACCCCGAATCACGGCCAAACCGGTGGTCTCCATGCTTTCCGATGACGCCAGTCTAGAGGATGGGTGAGGTACGAACCGCATCACGGGATATCCGGTGAGCCTCGCCACGTTGGGGTTCGCGATGCTCACCCCCAAGCTAGCCATGATTTCCGGCCCCGCTACCGCTGCGACTTTATTTTTGGGTGGCGCCAGGCCGCACTCCCATGCGAGAGGTCAAATCGGCTTTGCGCCGTGGGGTATCGAGTGATTGACCAGTGACCAGGAACCAAATGTTCTCGGCGATATTGGTGACATGGTCGCCAATGCGCTCGATGTTCTTGGCCATGAACAAGACGTGTGTAGCAGGTGTGATGTTGCGGGCATCCTCCATCATATAGGTCAGGGACTCGCGAAACAGCGAGGTGTAAAGACCATCAAGGACGACATCACGATCCCAAATTGTGCGGGCGTTTTTTTCATCACTCTCGCGATAGGCCTGGAGTACGTCGGTAAGCATATCCGATGCGGTTTCCGCAAGGGTTGGTAGGTTATGTACCGGAGGAATGGCCGCAGTGAGATTCAGGGCGATGGAGCGTTTTGCCAGATTGGCGGCATAGTCACCAATGCGTTCGATATTAGAGGCAATCCGCAAGGCGGCCATGACTTCACGCAAATCACGGGCCATAGGTTGTCGTTTGGCTAGCAGCATCAGTACATCGCTGCTGACCGAAGCCTCAAGCTGATCAATGGCATCGTCGTTGGCAATGACCCGCTCGGCGGCACGGCTGTCGCGACGTTCGATAACATCCATAGCCGCTGCGATTTGCGCTACAGCAATTTCTCCCATACGGACAATCTCACCTTTCAAACGGGCCAGTTCCTCGTCATAACTACGCAGAATATGTTCGTTGTGGGTACCGTTCATGATAGGGGTTCTCAACTTTGATCCAGATGATGATGCTCGATGATCTGCTACCTGTAGCGTGCTGTATTGGGTCGATCTATGTGCTATCCGGCATCCTGCCTACGGCGTTCAACTCGGTGCGTGATGCCACCGGCATCCCGCAAACACCTCACCGTCCGGCCAGCCGGACGGGCCGTTGTCGGTTCGCCATCCTGGCTCGCCTGTCAACCCCGGCCTTCGGCATCCTGCCTACGGCGTTCGACTCGGTGCGTGATGCCACAGGCATCCCGCAAACACCTCGTCTCACCCAAAGCGACCGGTGATGTAGTCCTCAGTCTGGGTCTTGGTCGGTTTGGTGAAGATCGTTTCAGTGTCGCCAAATTCAATCAGTTCGCCCAGATACATGAAGGCGGTTCTGTCAGACACTCGCGCGGCCTGTTGCATGTTATGAGTTACGATTACAACGGTATAGTCAGTCTTCAGCTCTTCAATCATCTCTTCGATCTTGGCCGTAGATATCGGGTCGAGTGCCGAGCATGGTTCGTCCAATAGTACGACCTCGGGTTTGATTGCCACCGCGCGAGCGATACATAAGCGCTGCTGCTGGCCACCAGACAGACTGGTTCCTGTCTGGTGCAACTTATCCTTCACCTCATTCCACAAGACCGCGCTACGCAGGCAGGCCTCAACACGTGAATCCATCTCTGCTTTACTCAGTTTATTGTAGAGCCGAATACCAAAAGCAATATTATTGTAAATCGACATCGGAAACGGGGTGGGCTTCTGGAATACCATGCCGATCTTGGCACGGATTAAAGCAACATCCTTGCGGGAACTCAGGATATCCTCACCATCAACGATAATCTTGCCGTTAGCGCGCTGGTCGGGGTAGATTTCGAACATACGGTTGAAAGTACGCAACAGTGTGGATTTGCCACAACCGGATGGCCCGATGAAAGCGGTAACTTGATGTTCGGGGATTTGGATTGAAACATTTTTAATGGCGTGAAATTGCCCATAAAAGAAATTCAGAGCCTGCACGTCAACCTTAATATTCAATGGTTTAGTGATAGCATCCGGTACCGGCACATGGGTATTGTGCTGGCTTTGTGGTAGGGCAGTCATGGGTGGGCTGACTCCGTAGGACTTACTGGTGATCGGGTCGATCAGATGCCACCACTGTGGCGGCGCACAATCAAGCGTGCGAGAATATTCAACAATAGTATGAAGACTACGGCAACAAACGCACCCGCCCACGCCATGCGTTGCCAGTGAGTGTAAGGGCTCATCGCAAACTGGAAGATCACTACCGGCAGGTTGGCAATGGGGCGGTTAAGGCTCACACTCGAATACTGATTGTTGAGCGCGGTGAAAAGCAAGGGCGCGGTTTCACCACTAATGCGGGCAATGCCCAGCAATACACCAGTGAGAATACCTGAAGCTGAGGCCCGCCAAGTAATGCGGGTTACAAGTTTCCAGTAAGGTGTGCCCAGCGCGATGGCGGCCTCACGCAGGGCACCGGGTACCAGACGCAGCATTTCGTCGGTGGTACGCACAATGACGGGAATCAGAATCAAAGCAAGTGCAACGCCACCAGCGAAGGCTGAAAAATGGCCGAGTGGATCAACGATAATGGCGTAGGCGAACAGACCGATCACGATGGATGGGGCGCTGAGTAGAATGTCGTTGAGAAACCGCACTATTGCACCGAGTTTGCGGCGTGCCGCGAACTCGGCCAACCAAGTGCCAGCGAGTATGCCCACCGGAGCGCCAATTGTTACGGCTAATCCGAGCAAGATCAGACTACCGACGAAGGCATTGCGTAAGCCGCCCCCCCCACTTCCGGGTGGTGGGGTGTCTTGCGTGAACAACGCCCAGTTGACCGCACTGGCTCCATAATGCAGGGTGGTCCAGAGAATCCAGAGTAACCAGAATACGCCGAAGGCTGTGGTCAGCACGGCCATCGTAAGATTGGCCCTGTTGATCAGCTTACGGCGTTGATAACGCGAGATCATGCCTGGCGCCCTTCCATGCGATCGAGGCGCAGTAGCAAGAGTTTAGCCAGTACCAGCACCACGAATGTGATCACAAACAAGATCAAACCCAGCGCCAACAATGCGGATTTATAGAGGGGCGTAGTAGCTTCAGTAAACTCATTGGCGATCACTGAAGCGATTGAACTGCCCGGCATCAGTAGGCTTGCGCTAAGGTTATTAGCATTGCCGATGATAAAAGTTATAGCCATGGTTTCACCCAGAGCTCGACCCAGACCTAGAAAAATCCCCCCGGTCACTGCCGTGCGTGTGTAGGGCAGGATGATCTTGCGCGCCACTTCCCATGTTGTCGCACCCATGGCGTAAGCGGACTCCTTCAGTGGCGCCGGGGTGATGATGAATACATCACGCATGATCGCCGCGATAAAAGGAATGACCATGATGCCCAGCACGATACCTGCGGTAAGCATGCCGATGCCCATGGGGGGCCCTTGAAACAGTATGCCGATGCCGGGGATTGCGCCGAGGTGGCTATTGATCCACGGTTCGAAATTAGCAAACCAAGGGGCAAAGACCAAAAGGCCCCACATACCATAAATGATACTAGGTATGGCAGCGAGCAACTCAATGGCTATAGAGACGGGCTCACGTAACCAGCGCGGGGCCATTTCTGAAATAAACAGTGCGATACCAAAGCTGACGGGTACCGCGATCACCAAGGCAATAATCGAGCTGACCAGCGTACCGGTGATAAAGACCAATGCGCCGAATTGCTCGCTAACGGGATTCCAGGTTGTAGTAACTAAGAATTTCCAACCAAAATGATGCAAGGCATCCCAACCTTCCCTCCATAGCGCGATGAGGATGCCTAGCAACGTAATGGCAACGAGCATGGCTACTGCGGCACTCAGGTTTCGAAACAAAAAATCCCCCGAGATGCGAGGATGCGTCTTAGTGGATTTTTTGTCCGCGGCGGTGGCGATAGTTTTTATATCATCGCGCACCGCCTCGGAGGCCTTCATTTCATCATACCCTGTCATAGTTCAAGGGAATCAATACCATCAGATCCCGAGGTTCTTCTTCCAGTACGCCTTGATGGAGGCAATCGTGCTGGGAGGCAGTGGTCCGAAGGCAATAGACTTAGCCATACCCTGGCCGTGCTCAAAGCCCCAAGTGAAGAACTTGATGACTTGCTCGTTGATCGCTTTAGGTGCGTCTTTGCGTAAAATCTCCCACGTGCAGCCCGAGATCGGCCAAGTGTCGTTACCCGGCTGATCAGTCAGGATCACGTAGAAATCCTGGGCCTTGGTGAAGTCGATGTGCGAGGCGGCGGCCTGGAAGCCCTTGAGACTGGGGCTAACGAGTTTCCCTGCGCGGTTGTACAGGCGGGCATACGCCAGTTTACTCTGTAAAATATAGGCATACTCTACATACCCGATTGAGCCTTTGATACGCTGAACGTAAGAGGCGACGCCTTCGTTACCTTTGCCACCCACACCAACAGGCCAAGCTAACGAGGTGTTGGCGCCAACTTTTTCCTTCCATTCCGAGCTAACCTTGGAGAGGTAGTTGGCGAAAGTGAAAGTGGTACCTGAGCCATCTGAGCGATGTACCACGGTGATGGCCATATCAGGCAGCCTCAGACCTGGGTTAAGTTTGGCCAAGATAGGACTATTCCACCTCTTAATTTTACCGAGATAGATATCGGCTACTACTGGACCGGAAAGGATCAGTTCGCCTGCCTTGACGCCTGGCAGATTGTAAACCAGATCTTCGCCAGCGATCGCAGTGGGAAACTGGATCAGGCCATTCTTAGCCAGTGTTGCCGGAGTCAGTGGCATATCACTGGCGCCGAAAGCCACGGTGCCGGCCTTGATCTGAGCGATGCCACCACCCGAGCCGATTGCCTGATAATTCACTTGGATACCGGTTTTCTTCGCGTACACCGCAGACCACTTGGCTACAAGCGGATAAACCCATGTACTGCCGGCACCGGTAATTTGCGCAGCATTGGCGCCAAGGCTAAACACAGACGCCACAGCCAGCACGGCCAGGCGCGTCTTAATAGAGAAGATGGACATGTGCAGGTTTCCTCTGGTTGAGTTTGCGGGAATCACCCGCCGAGTACAAGTCTGCACCGCTGTTTTTGCAAATATGTGACAGTCAGCTCTTGAGGTGGGTGAGGGGGGGCATAACCCACGGCATGGGGCATAGTGTCGCATGGGCCGGTATCGAGATTTTGCGGTAACGGCAGGTGGCCGGATGCGGTTCAGGACGATAACAGAACATTCTGATTGCTTAGGTATAAAACACAGGGGAATGGCAAAGGTTTGCCCTTAGCTGGCTGTATTCAAAATGTTGCGTAGGTATTCAAGTGATGCCATCGGTTAACGATTCGGCAGAACAATGCGGCCGTGCGTTCTGTGTCATACACGGCCGAATGGGCCTGGCTGGTGTCCCAGTCCAGACCCGCCGCTTGAACCGCGCGGGCCAGTACTGTTTGCCCATAGGCCAGACCAGCAAGGGAAACTGTGTCGAAGCAACTAAATGGGTGAAATGGATTGCGCTTATAGCCAGTGCGCCGTACTACTGCATTAAGAAATCCCAAGTCGAAAGCGGCATTGTGTCCGACCAGGATTGCCCGGCGGCATTCACTGTCGCGTAGGGCGTGACGTACCGGAAGCAGGACATGGTCGAGGGCATCGCGTTCGTTGATGGCCCCTCGCAAGGGGCTATCCGGATCGATGCCGTTGACCTCGAGTGCCTTGGGAGCGATATGGGATCCCGGGAAGGGCTGCACATGGGTAGAAATAGTCGCCTGGGGCGATATCTTGCCATCTTGGTTCATTTCGAGTGGCACCATCGCGATCTCAAGTAGCGCATCATTTTGGTTATCGAAGCCACCAGTTTCGACATCGACCACAACGGGTAAAAAACCGCGAAAGCGCTGGACCATGCGGGGCGTGTCATCTGAGTTATTCATCGTGCGGAGCATAACAGTCTGCAGTGTCGGTTCGGAGATCCGTAAAATCGCCACAAAAGGTTCGCATTCCTGCAAAACTTCGCTACGACCATATATCCATATCGTTTAGGGATGAGGTCAATAGCTATGTCACGAGGTGATTTTGACCTATTTCCAGAAGGAAATCAGGCCCGGAATACTGATGAAGGCAACAATTGTTACCGGGCTTTCGGTTGCTATCCCGGGTGTACATGCTATGGGCCGTACAGCTTGGCGGGTCAAGCGAAATTCTGAGCATCGTTACGGAGCAGGGTACAGGGACTGTTGGGGGCAGCGGATGCAAATCCGCTGCTCTTTTTTATGGTATTGCCGCAGCAGTTTGACGATCGCTGCTGGTGATTATTTCTGCTCCGGCCACAAGCACAGGTCGCGCAGGATGCACTCTGTACAAGTCGGTGAGCGGGCCTTGCAGACGTAGCGGCCATGCAGGATCAGCCAGTGATGGGCATCGTGCCTGAATTCATCTGGGGTAACTTCAAGTAGGCGGTTTTCCACCTCTCTTGGATCTTTTCCCGGTGCCAAACCGGTACGATTGGCGACCCGAAAGATGTGGGTATCGACGGCGATAGTTGGCTCGCCGAATGCGGTATTCAGTATCACGTTGGCGGTTTTGCGACCGACGCCGGGGAGCGCTTCCAGTGCCGCGCGTTGACATGGCACCTCACCACCGGAACGCTCAATTAATAGTGCACAGCTTGCGATGACGTTATGGGCCTTGGTCCGATACAAGCCAATGCGGGCGATATAGGGCATCAGGCCGGATTCTCCGAGATCGAGGATAGCCTGAGGCGTGTTGGCTACCGGAAACAGCCGGCGTGTGGCCTTGTTGACACTGACATCGGTGGCCTGGGCCGAGAGTATGACGGCAATCAGCAATTCGAATGTTGAGTGGTATTCCAGTTCGGTAGTCGGTTTGGGGTTGAGTTGCCGCAAACGCTGGTACATCTCTTGGATTGCTGCAGACGATAAGGCTTGTGGATCACGCTGGGTAGGCCGTGGTGATCGATGCTTTCGGGATGGAGTGGGGTCGGTCATAGACGGATATTGAACCGGTACCCATAATCGATCAACCGACCTGTTTAACGCGCGCACTTTGGGTTGGATCATTTCAGGTGCAGAGTGCCCGCAGATGGGGGCCACCGTAAAGTAGTGTCAGCAGAAAAAAGATCCGCCATTCCAGACGCTGCCTGCCCTATTGACGTCACCCCGGGCGCAGACCCGGGATCCACGCTCTGGTGGCACCATCTGAGCGGGCCTCATACGTGATCCGGGCCGGGTGGATTCCCGC
>CAJXGK010000032.1 GCA_913053815.1 uncultured Rhodanobacteraceae bacterium | reverse complement strand
TCGGTGCGACCGCCATCAACAGCGATACCGCTGCCGCTGACGAACACCGCATCACCGCTGGCCAGAAACAACACAACTTTCGCGATGTCGACCGGCTCACCCAGGCGGCGCGCCGCCGAGTTTTTGATGCAGTGATCCCGCAACGCCTTGTCCATGCGAAATACATCGCGGCTGTCAGGTGTCATTACGCCACCCGGCTGCACATAGTTGGCGGTGATGCCAAACTCGCCAATTTCGACCGCAAGCGCGCGCGTCAGATTAGCCAGATCTTTCTCGGCGCACCCCGGGAGAAATGGGTGGGCATGGCCGATCTGAATACCCGTGAGGTACTGGTACTGGTGCCACTTGTGGTGCTGATCATCGTCGTTGGTATCGCCCCCTCCCTGCTGCTGGATACGATTCACCAGACCACCGCAGCCCTGCATTTCTAATGGAAACTTGACCGGAATGAGTCAGATGGCCCACGACTTATCGTTTATCACCGCAGAGATGATGGTCCTCATCGCCGGGGCCGGGGCACTGGTCTTCGAAATGTTGCGACGGCCCCGAGCAGCCCTGATCTTTGCGATTGCGGCTTTGCTGGTTGCTACGGGCCTGAGTTGGCCTTTGCTGGGTCTTAATCTAGGCATCTTCGGCAACACCTTCCGTATCGACACCCTGAGTGTCTGGGCCAAGCTGATCTTGTTGCCAACAACCATCCTGGCCCTACTGCTGGCACGGGCCGAACTCGCCGGCACTGATCGGGAAGGAACCGTATACAGCCTGCTCTGCTTCACCACCTTTGGAGCACTGGTGCTGGCGGGAAGCGGCGACACTATGTTTCTGGTGCTGGGGGTGCTGTTGTCCTCGCTGGGGGCCTTCGCCCTGGTGGCGTACCCTCGCGATGACGCGGCCACCGAAGCGGCCATGAAATTCTTTGTATTCGCATCGGTAACCGGTGGAGTGATGATTTTCGGCCTGACCTACTGGTTCGGGGGAACCGGATCTACTTTACTGACTGATCTGGGGCGCCTCGACAAGACCCCTCTTGCCGCAGCTCTCGGCCTGGTGGCAGTCATCACCGGTCTGGGCTACAAAGCATCTCTGGCGCCCTTCCACTTCTGGGCTCCCGACGCTTACCAAGGTGCCCCGATATCGGTCGCCGCCTATCTTTCCGTGGTGCCGAAGATTGGCGCGCTCTTTGCTCTGGCCCAGGTGGTTCGTGACCTGCCGACCACTACAGGCTGGCCGCTTGTGGTCGCCGCAGTGGCCGTGCTAACCATGACCTGGGGCTATCTGGCGGCGCTGGCACAGGACAATATTGTCAGGCTGCTCGCCTATTCTTCCATCGCCCAGGCCGGTTATTTCTTGCTGGGCATTGTAGCCATCGGGATAAGCCCCCTGGCCATTACCTCTCTGGTCGTCTTCGCCGCCGCCTATGCCGCCATGAATCTCGGGGCCTTCGCCATTGTTCAAGGTACAGGCCGCACTATCCATGACTTTTCTGGCGTGGGGCGTACCCACCCCCTCACCAGCATCGCCATGACGATCTTTCTCCTGTCTCTGGTCGGCATCCCCCCCCTGGCAGGATTTGCCGGAAAATTTCTGCTGTTCGGTGCCGCCATCGATGCCCATTTTACCTGGCTTGCTGTGGTGGCCATTCTCAACAGCGTTGTGTCGCTGGCAGTGTACTTGCGCATTATCGTGCCCATGTACCGTAGCGACGAAAACGCAGACTCCACTCCAGCGCCCGCCGACAGAAACCCGTTTATGGTTCGGATCGTGTGGCTGGTGGCGCTGTTTGTCACCATTGGGCTGGGACTGTCAGCCCAACTGATACTCAATACTATCGGCTAAGTTAAGTTTGCAGGATCAATGTTCGAGCGCAACAAAGTTGTCGCAACTACTCACATGCGTCAATCTGTCACCCGCCCATCTCACAAAATTATTACAAAATCTGACCCAGGTCAGATTGGGATACGTGGGAGTAGTGTATTTTCTGTAAATAGCCGGATGACACGGAAAATATCGTGTATCGGCCAGTATCTACTTACTGTGGAGATGTAAAGTGAACACACTTAAAATTCGGTTGATCTCGTGGACCACATGGCCACTTATTGGTATGTTGGGTTTGCTGTTGGTAACCCTTGCTCCTAATGCTAACGCGGTGCCTGCGTATGCGCAGCAGACCCATATGGCCTGTTCAGCATGCCACGTAGGCGCCTTCGGACCGCAGCTCACACCGTTCGGGCGGCAGTTTAAATTGCTGGGTTATTCGCTGAAGATCGGTTCGGGCCTTACTCCGAAGGTATCATTACGGATAACGGAATCATTCACCCATACGCAAGCGGCACAGGCGGGGGGGGCTGCACCCGGCTTTGGACCCAATAACAACTGGGATATGCAGACGGCGGCGCTGTATTTTGCGGGTGCGATCAGTGAGCACTCAGGTATGTTCGTCCAGGTTTCCTACGCGCAACATGACGTTGTTGGTTGGGACATGGCTGATATCCGTTACGCACGTACAGCCCAGTTTGGCTCGCATACGGCGATCTGGGGCATCACCCTAAATAATAGCCCGACCATGTCGGATATCTACAACTCAGCACCTAGCTGGATGTACCCTTACGTAGGATCCGATCTGGCACCTGAAGCACCCGCGGCTCCCGTTCTTATGGGTGGATTTATGAACGGCATCCTGGGCGTGACGGCTTACACTCAGATTGACGGGAAATGGTACATCGAGGCAGGTGGGTACCGCATCCCATCGCAGGCCTTCCTCAACGATGTTAATGGCATGGACATGGGACGGCTTAACAGCGTTGCCCCTTACCTCAGGGTAGCCTATCAGACCAACCTAAGTGCCCAGAGCAACCTAGAGATTGGTGGTATGTATTTTGCCCCCAATCTGCAGCCGATGCGTATGGGCCCTGGTACAGACGATTACCAGGATTATGGCGTCGATGCTAGCTATGAGTGGTTTGGTAACAACTACAAGCACAGTTTCACCATGCAAGGCCTGTACGTACACGAAAAACAGACTTTGAATAACTCGGTTGCAGTGGGTAGGGCATCGAATCTCAACAACACTCTCGATGCGCTCAACCTGAATGCTTCCTACTGGTATGAGAATACTTATGGCGCAACCGTAGCGACATTCAACAATACCGGCAGTTCCGATGTGCTGCGCTACGGTGGCTCCCCGGATACCGAAGGAGGCATCGTCGAGCTGAACTGGGTTCCGTTCGGCAAACGCACCAGCTGGAAACAGCCCTATGTAAATCTACGCGTAGGCCTGCAATACACCTTCTATAACAAGTTTTCCGGATTCACCAACAATGCCTCCGACAACAACACCACTTACCTGTACTTCGACACCTTCTTCTGAGGGTCATCGGTGCCAAGTTGATAGGAGTTGCATGAAGCAACTCCTCAACTTGACGTAGAACCAGGAATATAAAAAGGGATCTCTCAAAACTGTCACGAGCGGGCTGGGTGCCAGGAGCCGTAAGAGTGAACAACGAGACCTATCAAGTAGATAGGCGAGGCGCGAACGAGCACACGACACCGCAATCGGTTCGCACAGCAGGTTTTTAGAGGTTTCCGAGAGAAGGGACCAAGCCGCCTTGACGACACGTTCCAGTGTCGCCAGGGCGGTTCTCATAAAGAGAGCATCTCGGCAAATCTGGCTGCACGGCCTGATTATTCGCTGGCTTCTGCCCGCCCCTGGTTTCTCGACCTGATATGTTGCAGAGATTCACCTCGGAGCGATTATCGAGACGAACTACCCGGCGGTGCTTGCGGTGGCAGTGCCAGAATCCACGTTGCAAGTGCCGTAGCATCTGTGGCCGCTACGTTCAGATCAGGCATCACTCCACCCCACGGCCCCTTACCACCGTGTTCTATAAAAGCAGCTATATCTGCTTGAGCATGGGGCCGGCCTGCATAGCGCCATGCGACCCACTGGAAAGCCGGACCGACAACAGCATGATGCAGTGCATGACAAGCCATGCAGCCATGCGTAGAAAGTGCTGCCGGAGCATTGGCAGGAGCCGCCGACCGAGATCCCATCATGCGTCCCCTGCCACCTGACAGCCCCATCATTCCATGAAAACTCCAGTTACTCATTCCCAATAAGCCAATAGCCCCACTCAGCAACAGCACAGCCAATACGATCAGGGGGTACTTCATTGCTTTGCTACTCCCATCAATACCCGGCCCCCATATTTCCCTGGTTACCAAGGGTTGTCAACGCTGTAGTAAGTATTTCTGTAAGCTTGGCCGCTGTTGGGAAAAGGTTCCGAAGAGCACTTGCTCACCGATCACAGTGATCGGAGCCACCCGCACGCCATAACGAGATTTCGCCTCATCGGCCACACCCGGGGCGGTGATGTCGCGCTCGTCATAGACAATATCGTGATGGTGCAGGAATTGCTTCACGGCTATACAATCCGGGCAACCCGGACTCGTATACAAAAGAACCTTTACCGCCATATCTCAGGTACACCTTGAATAACTCGTCGTGCGAACCGATTGCAGTCTCGAATGCTGGTGCATACCTAGCTGCACATCTTGACCGGTCTTGTGCTGCGCTCTTCGTAACGACATGCACTCGGCTCGCAGGCGACGGTTTTTAGAGATCTTTTCAGACCTCGGCCTTATAACCTTCGGCCTCGATCGCTGCCACCAGGTCCTCAAGCTTTGCAGTACCTCGTACCTTGGCAGCACCGGGCTTCAAGGTGACTTCAGCCTGTTCTACTCCGGAGATGGCCTGCAAAGCCTTGGTCACCGAACTCACACAATGTCCACAGGTCATACCGGTCACTTTCAGGTTGATTTCATTCATTGTCGAACTCCTCATTGATTGAGATTAAAAAAAGTCGATCAGTCACGCAGGGCATTCGCCACCCGTAATAATCGCTCCCGTACCTGGTGACCCAACGCCGTCACCTCGGGCTTGTTCACCAAACCCAATACGGCCTCCGGATCCATGAATAAAACGCTCACCGTGCCGTCACTCTCCTCACGCACCACCACATTGCAAGGAAGCAAGGTACCGATATCCGGGTCGGCCTCCAGGGCCTGATGGGCGAGTGTAGGATTGCAGGCACCCAGAATCCGGTAAGGCCGGTGTTCGATCTGCAGCTTGGCCTGCAGCGTAGCGGCGACATCGATCTCGGTCAGTACTCCGAAACCCTCTTCTTTTAGGGCCGCCGTAGTATCCTGCACAATCGTGTCGAACGTACCCTTGCGGGTGATGTGAAAGGCATAGTTAGACATCATGATCTCCTGATAGGATGAGTATGAAATGACTAGGAAGTTTGTGGTGAATCCGGATCCAAGCCGGGCTCCGATATGACTTTCTGGATCTCCTTCGGTACCTCCAACGCGGTAGCAACAGGCCTGAAATCAGGTAGTTTTCTGAGCCGTAAACTGTTGCCAAGCACAAACATGGAGGATAGCCCCATGGCTACAGCAGCAAGCATTGGATTGAGGTGGATTCCGAGCGGCACCGCCAGACCGGCCGCAATAGGAATCAGCAGAATGTTGTAGAAAAACGCCCAAAACAGGTTACCGCGAATGTTGCTGAGTGTCTTGCGAGCCGCCGTGAGTGACGTTACCACTCCGGCAAGGTGGCCATGAGTCAGCGTCACGTCTGCGGCTTCCATAGCGATATCGGTTCCCGAGGCCAGGGCAATGCCCACATTGGCCTGGGCCAAGGCCGGCGCATCGTTGATACCATCGCCGATAAATACCACCTGCTTTCCAGCCTTCTGCATCGCCTCCACCACCGCAGCCTTGCCTTGAGGCAGGACTTCGGCATGGATCTCGTCAATCCCCAACTGTCTAGCCACCGCCTCGGCCGTACGCTGAGCGTCACCGGTGACCATCGCCACATGAAGTTTCCGGTCCTGCAGTGCCTTGACGACCCGCGCTGCCTCATCCTTTATTGAATCGGCAATAGCGACCAGACCCAGCACTCGCTCTTCGACCGCCACATAGACCACTGTCCGACCTTCCGATTCCAAATGGCGGGCACGATCCACCCAGTCCGCAACAGGAATCTTAGAAGCATCCATGAAACGCTGTGCGCCAACGCGGAAGATATGCCCACCCATACGACCCTCTATACCGTATCCAACTACGGCATGAAAATCCTCGACGGCAGGCAACTCCAACTCTCTCGCCTCGGCGGCATCAACCAAGGCCTTAGCAAGTGGATGTTCCGAACCCGCTTCCAGAGAGGCCGCCCTCCGCAGTACCTCACCCTCATCATCGGCGATAACTTCCGTCACGCTGGGCCGTCCTTCGGTCAGGGTGCCGGTCTTATCGAACAATACCGTATCAACGTGTGAAAGGAGCTCCAGCGCCTCGCCCTTGCGGAACAGAACCCCCAGTTCAGCCGCCCGCCCAGTACCCACCATGATGGCGGAAGGGGTGGCCAGACCCATAGCACAAGGACAGGCAACCACCAGTACCGCCACGGCCGCTACTAGTGCGGTGCTGACATCACCGGTCAGGACCATCCAGACCACGAAGGACAGAATCGCGATGAGTAGCACCGCCGGACTGAATATGCGTACGACCCGGTCAGCAAGACCCTGGATCGGTAATTTGCCGGTCTGGGCGCGTTCCACCAAGGTAATGATCTGGGCCAGAACCGTGTCTTTTCCCACCGAGGTGGCCTCGAATACCAAGCGTCCGTCCAAATTCACCGTACCGCTAACGACATCGTCTCCTGCCGACTTGGCGACAGGCAGCGGCTCACCGGTCAGCATAGACTCGTCGACATTGGCATTGCCTTCACGAACCTGCCCATCGACCGGAATTCGTTCGCCCGGCTTGACCACCAATTGATCGCCCACTCGTAGCTGCGCCACGAGAACCTCCTCCTCCTGCCCCTCAGCATTCAGCCGTAGTGTCGTCTTGACCTGCAAGCCCGCAAGCTTCTTGATAGCCGCCGAAGTACGCCCTTTAGCTAGGGCCTCCATGAACTTGCCGAGGAGTATGACCGCAATAATTACCGAGGCCGAATCGAAATAGACCTGTCTATCTTGTACCGCAAACAGCGACGGCATGAGTAGCACGGTAGAACTGTAGACCCAAGCCGCACCAGCACCGGTCGCAACCAGGGAGTTCATGTCGGGGGCAAGATGCCGATAAGCGGCCAAGCCCGGTCGAAAAAACCGCCGCCCGGGACCAAACAGTACCGCCGAGGCCAGAACAAACTGTACCCATACCCAGAACTGTGGGAATGGGCTGCTGGTGGTCAAGGCGTGGCGTAACGCCGGGATGAAGATTGAACCCATCGAAAGCACCAGAATCGGCACCGTCAACCCCGCAGCAAGCAGTACATCACGGCGCATATTGCGCAACACCCGCTGTTGCTGCACCAATTCATCGGCATCACCATCGCCCGTAGCCTTGGCTACATACCCGGCATCGCTGACTACCGCGAGCAAACCATCACTATCGACCATGGCCGGCACAAAACGCACCGTGGCACGCTCCGTGGCAAGATTGACTGTTGCCTCCAGCACGCCCGGAGCACGATGTAAGGCACGCTCTACCCGCCCCACACACGATGCACAGGTCATCCCCTCAATGGCCAGCTCGACCTCACGAGTCACCGGCTGGTAGCCGGCCTCGGCAATGACTTTGATGATCATATCAGGCGTGAGTCGTTGTGGGTCATAGCGCAGCTCAGCACGCTCCGTGGCGAGATTGACCGCGGTGGACTCAACCCCCTCAAGCTTGTTCAAGGCCCGTTCGATTCGCGCGCTGCACGAAGCGCAGGTCATCCCCTCGATGGCAATTTCAAATTGGTTCATGCTGTTGACTCCGTTTTTTGATACCGATTCCGGGCAAGTACGGCCGACTCCTAGACATCGTCCTTGAGAAGCGCTTCAAGAATTGGACACTCCGCGGTCGGCCCATGGCCGGGACATTGCTCGGACAACGACTCCAAACCCTGCTTCATGCGCTGCAAGTCGTCGATCTTACGGCAGATAACGGCCATCTTGGTTTGCGCCATGTCCTTGACTGCAAGCATGTCCTTGTCAGGATTCTGATGTAGCGCGAGCAGTTCGGCGATCTCACTCAAACTGAAACCCAAAGCCTGCGCACGGCGTATA
This sequence comes from uncultured Rhodanobacteraceae bacterium, assembly GCA_913053815.1. Taxonomy (GTDB): domain Bacteria; phylum Pseudomonadota; class Gammaproteobacteria; order Xanthomonadales; family Rhodanobacteraceae; genus Metallibacterium. The sequence goes on along the minus strand of CAJXGK010000032.1, from coordinate 3,328 downwards.
AAACGCAGTCGGCGGGCCGCATCCTCGTTATACAACCGATAATTGGACGCCGTGCGTCGACTGGGCGCAATTAGCCCGAGGCGCTCGTAATAACGCAACGTCTCCGCCGCCAGTCCCTCACGTCGCGCGATAACTCCGATCGTCATTCCACCTTGCATAATCTGACCCTCGCTCGCTAAAACCTGCTTAGTGTAAACCCTACACTTAACTATAAAGTCAAGCACTCTTATTGATGGTTCTGTCTACTGCGACGGAGCTGTTCAGCTTATCGGCCCTCATCTAAGCTCCACGCAACATTCTGGACACAGATCGGCCTACTGGCTGAATCTGCAGGAGCCACGTACACTGCCGTGTCTAAGGTTCTCGTTGGCCCCTTCACGTTCCCTTTCTAGCGGGTTATTTTTCCCGAGCAACATCTCTGGAGCGGTGACCTTACCAGGGCATTTGGACAACCGTGACCATGTCTACTCCCCAGCAATCTACCTCTATTCGCCAACGTGCCCGCCCCAGAGCACTTCTGTCCCTGTGGCCTTATGTGCGTCCCCACCGTGGACTGGCCATCAGCTGGGTGGTCTTCCTGGCTCTGTCCTCAAGCGCCACTCTGGCCCTACCCTACGGGGTTCGGTTGATTATCGATCACGGCTTCCGCCAAGGTGCCGAGGCCGCGCTGAATCGCAGCTTCATGGTGCTATTCCTAATCGCCCTGGTACTCGCCCTGGCCACTGCTGGTCGCTATTTTTGCATCACGCTGCTGGGTGAACGAGCCGTGACCTCCCTGCGCCAATGTCTGTACGCCCATCTGATCGGTCAGGATGTGGCTTTTTTTGAGAGATTGCGGGTCGGCGAAGTGATCTCCCGACTCGGTACCGACACCACGGTGGTCCAGGACATGCTGGGCTCCGGCGTATCGGTAGCCCTGCGCAGCATCGTTACCCTGTTCGGATCAGCCGTATTGATGACCTGGACGAGTCCACGCCTGGCGGGTCTCACGGCACTCGTTATCCCGGGTGTAATCCTGCCGATTGCCCTGTTTGGCCGAAAATTGCAAAGACTATCGAGAAGCAATCAGGACCGCATCGCAGATTCAGCGGCTATCGCCAACGAGACCCTCAATGCCGTGAGCACGGTCAAGGCCTACACTCGTGAGCAGGTTGAAAGCGAACGTTACAATAAAGCAGCCCAGGCCGCCCTGCACACGGCTAAGCAGCGCATCCAAATACGGGCGGGGCTTACCGCTACCATCATCGTACTGGTGTTCGGAGCCATCACCCTGGTGCTCTGGTCAGGGGCCCGGGATGTGGTGGCCGGCAATCTGGCCGTTGGGATTCTCGGCCAGTTCGTGCTGTATGCGGTCTTTGCCGCCGGGGCAGTGGCCGCACTGGGTGAAACCTGGGGCGAAGTTCTGCGTGCAGCAGGCGCCATGAGTCGCATTGATGAACTGTTTACCGAGCAACCAGTCATCGTCGCCCCTGCTGCACCACAACCTACCCCACGGCACGTACGGGGTGAGATCATTTTTGAGAACATCGAATTCCATTATCCCTCGCGACCCGACACCCCATCCCTGATAGACTTCAATCTGCATATACGACCAGGTGAAAGAGTTGCCTTGGTAGGCCCCTCCGGGGCCGGCAAGAGCACGGTTTTGCACTTACTGCTGCGTTTTTATGATCCCCAGCAAGGCCGGATCCTGCTGGACGGGATCAACCTGCGCGATCTAGACCCGGTCGAACTGCGACGTCATCTGGCACTGGTGCCTCAAGAGCCGATCCTGTTCCACACCAGTGCCGCGGATAACATTCGCTTCGGGCGGATCGAGGCCGACCAAGCCGAGATCGAAGCCGCCGCGACAGCGGCTGAGGCCGCCGCGTTTATCCGCTCCCTGCCACAGGGCTATGCGATGCCACTGGGCGAGCGGGGGGTACGGCTTTCAGGGGGGCAGAAACAGCGGATCGCGATTGCCAGGGCTCTCCTGAAGAATGCCCCGGTGCTGCTACTTGATGAGGCCACATCCAGTCTGGACGCGCAATCGGAAGCGGCCATCCAGGCGGCGCTTACCCGACTGGAACAGAACCGCACCACGCTGGTGATTGCCCACCGCCTGGCAACCGTCCAGCGTGCTGATCGCATTGTGGTCATGGATGTCGGCCACATCATCGCTGAAGGTCGTCACGAGGAACTACTGCAGAGCGGCGGACTGTATGCGGAACTCGCCCACTTGCAGTTCTTGTCCTAATCCGCAGCACTCAACCGGAGTCCCCGCCTCGAACGGGGCGGGGACACAAAACACTTTTTTCTCAACGTATCATGGCACCACGGCCACACCTGAAGCCTGAGACCCCTTGGGACCCTGCACAACTTCGAAGCTCACGCGTTGGCCCTCCTGAAGCGAACGAAACCCGTTGGAATTGATCGCAGAGTAATGGACAAACACATCTTTACTGCCATCTTCAGGCGCGATGAAACCAAAACCCTTGGCGTCGTTGAACCACTTGACCGTACCGAAAAGCATGGTGAAACTCCTAACATTAGACTGGTATGCAAGCTTGGTCGAAGCTGCAAAGTGTCCCCCACCGCAAACGGCCCCTGCACGGTCTATATTTTTCTCACGAACCGGCAAAAAGCGCAAGTAGCAATGTTGCATCGTTTGCAACGGAACTTCCCAGCCCCATTGACAGGACTCAATCACGCAATAAGGCCGCAAGCAGTCCGGGAAGGCCTGCAGAGGCCTTGACAACGATGGACTTGACCTCTGTAAAAGAGATTTTTCGCTGCTCCAGATCACAACCTGCTGCCCAGTTGGCCACAATGGCTAAGCAGGCATAGTCCAGACCAAGCTCTCGCGCCAAGGCGGTCTCGGGCATCCCGGTCATCCCCACCAGGTCACAACCATCGCGGCGTAAACGGGTGATTTCCGCCCGGGTTTCGAGGCGCGGTCCCTGGGTGACCCCATAACATCCACCCTCGGCCAAATCGATACCCATCTGGCCGGCGGCGGTGAAGAGTCGACTGCGTAATGCTGAGCTATAGGGATCGGTGAAGTCCACGTGCTGTAGCGCTTCGCCTTGCTCATCAAAGGTGCCACTACGCCCCCAGGTGTAATCGATAATTTGGTCCGGCACAGCCAATATTCCGGGTCGCAGATCAGCACGGATGCCACCCACCGAATTGATCCCCAGCACCTGCTGCGCACCTACCTGACGCAGTGCCCATAGATTGGCCCGGTAGTTGACCCGATGAGGAGCCAACTGGTGATGCGCCCCATGACGAGCCAAAAACACGAGGCGAACATCACCCAGGCGTCCGAACACCAGCGGGGACGATGGTG
>CAJXGK010000031.1 GCA_913053815.1 uncultured Rhodanobacteraceae bacterium | reverse complement strand
CCTACGCGGCTTCAGGATATACGCCACGTGATCCTTGCAGTCCCAACGCGTTTGACTAGGGCTTTGATACTCTTGCATTGTGAATCCTCATTGCTTGGTCGAGATTCCAGATTCACAACGAGCGCTGTATAGGTCAAATCTTGGAGCCCCCTCGGCAAAGCCGGAGGGCCACCTTCGGTTAATTAGGCAGGCTGGTCATGGCTTGCCCACATGCCGAGCCATGATCTGAATGGCTATTGCGCTATGATGTTCTAACGGGCATCTACTCATCCTGCAAACCATCAGGGCAGGTAGGGGTTAATGACAAGACTCTGGATTGGCTCCGGGTGCTTTACAAACCTGCACCCGTTGCCCATATAGAATCAAGCAATTGCTTTGGCTTTTCGAGTCTGGGTGTCGACCGTTTCCCCGCTTGCAAGGTGGCAGTATGGGTGAAGATGACTTCGATTTTGATACGCGAATGGTGGAGCTAGCTCGGGCATTTCTCGATGCGCTACCTGGCAAGTATGACGAACTTGTGCAGCAATGGCAGCTTTGGCATGTTGAGGAAGACCTTGAAGCTGTTGGTCGAATACGTCTGCTCGTGCATCGACTCGGCGGGTCGGCGGACAATTACGGTTACGAGGCACTCGGCTGTTCGGCACGCGCCATGGACGTTCTGCTGGCGCAGGACGTATCAGCGAAGAGCCTTGAAAAGCCGTTTACTGAATTGTTGGCGGTAATGAACACGGTACTGGATGACTCGTGACCATACCGAGTCCCTCTGCACAATCTGTCGGTAATTGGACGGATGGGTGTTGAGTAATGGGTAGGGCAGGCGGTTGTACGTGGCCGTTGGTACAGGCTTTTCTAGTAGCTACGTGGGTGCGGCCGTGTTCGGTAGGTCTTTCGGTGTAGGTGTCGTCCTTCATGCTAACTGCCTGCGAATCGCCGACTCGGATCTGCATGATGGCGTGGAGAATTTGTAAATGAATGGGAGAAAAGAATATGGCTGCGAAAAAACCGCTCAGTCTGATTGGGGTCCCCACCGATATCGGGGCCGCCCATCGTGGCGCCTCAATGGGACCGGAAGCGTTGCGGGTCGCAGGTCTGGCCGAAGCACTGGTAGCGCGAGGTATGCAAGTCACCGATCGCGGCAACCTTGGCGGACCGATCAACCCCTGGCAGCCTCCGCAGAATGGCTATCGGCACCTCAAGGAGGTGGTAACTTGGAACCAGACTCTGGGCGTGGCGGTGACGGCTGAATTGGAATTGGAGCGTATTCCCATGGTGTTGGGAGGTGACCACAGTTTGGCGATGGGTTCGATAGGAGCTGTGGCCCGTCATTGTCAGATGCAGGACAAGAAGCTGCGGGTGTTATGGCTGGATGCCCACGCGGATTTTAATACCTCCGCAATGACTCCTTCTGGCAATGTGCACGGCATGCCGGTGGCCTGCTTGTGCGGAATTGGGCCACCGCCTCTGATCAACTTGGTAGGTTCTGCTCCGATGGTCAAACCTGAGGTATTTCGGCAGATCGGAATCCGTTCGGTCGATGCCGGTGAAAAGCGTCTGGTGCATGAAGCCGGACTGACTATTTATGACATGCGCTATATCGACGAGGTGGGCATGAAGAGGGTGATGGAAGAAGCGCTCGAGAGTTTGGATGAGCCAACACACCTGCATGTCAGCTTTGATATCGATTTTCTCGATCCAGTCATCGCTCCGGCGGTTGGCACAACGGTACCGGGGGGGCCGAATTATCGTGAAGCACAATTGTGCATGGAGATGATCGCCGATACGGGGTGTTTGAGTTCATTGGATATTTTCGAGTTGAATCCAGCCTTTGACGAACATAATCGAACTGCGAAGCTAGTTGTTGATCTAATGGAAAGCCTGTTCGGGAAATCCACTCTGATGCGGATCTGCAGTACCACTCCGGTGGGCTAGGAGCCTGTCAGGCTTGGGGGGTCGTAGCGAGGCGAGGGGAAAATCGAGGATAGTTTTTTGATTTTCTGAGGCGAATAGTGGTTATGTTCAGAGCCTACTCATTAGGTATATAGTATTGGTATTATTATGTTAATAGCTATTAATGGGTGTAATGGTGCATGCAAAGTGAGCCCTCACTGAAAACGCGTGCACTGATGATTCGTTATCGCAGTAGCTGGCAACTTTCTCCGGCCGAATTTGGCGAGCCCTTTCAAACCGTCCTGGATGGGGATACCCGTTGGCTCAGGATGAGCCGGGGCCTGCCCTGGGATGAGCTGGATCCGATCAAGACACGGCGGCCCGGATTCAGGCGAACCCTTACCGGCAATATTTCGTCAGGATGCCGCGCCTCAGCATGAGAATGCCGAGGCGCGGGGGTAAGTATTAGTCTACCGAAGAAGACTGACTCGAGTTCACTGGCACCGATAGGCTATTTACGGGTTGAGCGTACTGTACACAGTTTGTGACATGCTACGAGATTCTGAACCCGGTACGTACACATAGGTGGTGCCGCTGGACCAGAATGCCCACCAAGGTTTGTCAACCCTGGATGCAGTGGAGAAATCAACGCCGAGTTGGCTGATGATGAAGCGGTTATCCACCGGTACCAGACGGACTCCAGTTTGACTGCCAATCAGTCCTGCGTGGTTAGTATCAGCGCCCATCAATACTGGATAATAGTTGTACCAGAGTGCCGAGGGTGCCGAGGTGCTTGTTTGTTCTCCCCCCATCGTTTCCCAAGCCACACAACTGTCGTAACTGCCAAATTGGGCTGCACCGCATGATGACTGTAAGGCAACTACTGAGTCATCGCGGCCGGGTAGGAAGGGCTTAGTCACGCCGAGGTACTCGTAGCCGCCACCGACAAAACGGAGGTGAGGAATCATGCTCGGTGCCGTGGCAATACTCCGTGCCATGCCGGGGGTGAGGTCATTGAGAACGCCGAGATGGCGGCTGCCATAGATGTCATAACCCAGCCAGGACTTAATCGCCGCCTTGATGGGGTCCAGGTACCAAGCATTGTTGTTAGCGACCTGGATGGCAAGACTGGCCAAGGAATCCCCCCCCCGGCACCACCAAAATCCAGTACCGCAATGACCTTGATCGGCTGCAGACCGGCTACCGTCAGCCAGTGCGCTTGATTGGCTAGTAGATAACGAGCGACCAAATCACCGGTGGAGTGGGTGACGAATATACAGCCATTTTGGCACAGGCCGGATACCGATAAGCTGCGGAGCTGGGGCCAAAGCTCCTGGGCAACGCCCGTTTCCACCCGACTGCATGAGGACCAGTCCAGCCGAGCATTAGAATGTTGATCCCAGAACGCGTTCCAGTAGGCGTATCCGTCGCTGTGTTGTTGTGCCGTATCCGGACATTGGGTCAACTGTGAGGGCTGAAATCCGTTCACGAGTACTACAGGATAGCCAGCTATGCCAGCACGTGCGTTGCTTGGATATACAAAGAGCGCAAGTAAAAACAGTGCGCACACAGCCCAAAAAAACTTTGTTTGTAACATGATCTCTCCCCTCAGAGTTGTCAGATGACTTACGAATTTTCGGATGACTTACGAATTTGGCGATACGCCCGTAGCACGAATGTGATCAGTATATTGTATCGTCGTGTCGTATGGGAAGGCATGCGTTAGACTTTTTTGCCGATCAAGGGGAAGCGGATGAAGCGGGTCTGGCTGGTTCTGACGGTAGTTTTGGTAGCGGTTCTCGCCGTAGTCTTCGCCGTACAGTGGCCTGATGGTGGGGTTGAGAAAGAGGTGAATATGCAGAGGCCACAAGTCATCACGTCTGTTGCAGCAAAGCCTTCGAAAAGGCTCGTGACGATTAAATCATCCGTTACCCCAGCGCTACATTTAAGCAATATGCAGCGGGCAACGTTTCGCCAGATTGCGGCACAGTATGCCGCCAACGCACGATTCCCCCCTTGGTCGGTACCGCTCAATTCACAGCAGTGGACATTATTGCATCCTAACGCATCGATTCCGGTACGCGTGCCCTTGCAGTTGCCTTCGGGCAGCGCTGAACTAGCGGTTGCCCTGACGCACGCCACCTTGTTTAGTGATCAGCCGATCAAGGTTCGCGCCAGTCTAAGTGCCCCAGCCGATACGCTGGCTGGGATTGATCGGGTCGAGGCCCGTATCGTGACTCTTAATGGGCGGGTTCTTGACCATTTCGCCATGCAGGCATCTTCGCGACAGCCTGTGGGGGCGAGAAACTATAGGGGGCAACTGCTAGCGGATGCAACGCGCAATTGGCCGCGAACCCTGCGTGTGCAGGTCAGTGTCGAGGTGAATGGCCAATCCCTGCAGGCTTTGGCCTCATTTCATTACGAGAAGCCCCAAGCCATACTGGAGGGCGTTGGTCCCGCTTATGTGAATGGCGCCAATCTGATGATTCCCCTGCATTTTGAGCATGTACATGCGGGTTATTACCGGGTGCAGGCCAATCTTATGGATGCCCGGTTGGGTACCCCAGTGGCGCACCTGGTCAGTAGCGGGCAACTTGACCTCAACGGTGATGGGATCGTGCTACGTTGTCATGTTAGCGTCCTTAAAGCGTTACGTGCGGTTGGGCCGTATCGCCTAAGTGGGTTCCTGATCGAGCATGTACCGGATCGACCTGGTACTCCGACTTTACTGGGGCGCAGTACGAAGGCGGCTTATTTACTACAGGGCTTTCCTCTTTCTGACTATACCGATAGGCCTTACCGCAACCTGGAAGTACAGGCCCGACTGCGCTTTCTGCAGCGGATGGGGTCGCCAGATCGGGGCTGAGAGGAGGGCCGACACGGTTCCAAACCGGGAAAGTTGTTGTCATTCCAGCAGGCGCTGGGCAGAGTGGGCCAGGGTAACCTGTGCCAATACCGGCTTGGACCATGCTGGGGATAGCATGTCATGCCGCAAGGGTGCCTGGATCGGTAGTCAGATCCGGTAGGCAACTGTTTTCATTATCCCCGAGGCCAGGCGCATCAGTTGCCGGACCGGGGCCGGAAGTTCCCGGCCGCCGCGTTCAGTGGCGTTGAGCGCGTGACGCGCTTCGTCGGCTTGCATTTGTTTGAGTATGGCTGCGGAGCGGTGGTCATTGGCGGGCAGACGCTGGAGATGCTCCTGCAAGTGGGCTTCGACCTGGTGTTCGGTTTCGATGATGAAACCAAGACTGATTGGGTCATCTAGTGCGGCTGCGGTAGCCCCGATGGCATAGCTACCCATATACCACAGTGGATTGAGCAGGCTGGGATGGCTATTGAGCTGCTGCAGGCGCTCGGCACACCAGGCTAGGTGGTCGGTTTCTTCCCGTGCGGCCTGTTTCAAGTAAGTCTTGGTGGTCAAGGTGCGGGCCAGTGCTGCCTGCCCCAGATAGAGGGCTTGGGCACAGACCTCACCGGTGTGGTCGATGCGCATCAGTCCGGCGACATCCCGGCGCTGCGCTGGCTTCAGCACAGTCTCAGTTTGGCCTTGGCCCGGGCTGGGTCGCTGTGCTGCGGGGGGCACGCCGGTCATGGTCTCCATGGCTTGCTGCAAACCGCCAAGCAGCCGGTCGATACGGGTCAGATGCCGAGCTGTCATAGATCCTCCTGGGGTTCAGCGGGGTGTGGGTCGAGCTGTCGGGCGAGCAGGCTGAGTGGGTGCTCGACCGGCATGGGTCGGCCTTGTTCTACAAGTCCGATGCGCAGATGCAGGCGGCAGCCGACGTTGCCGCTGAGTAGTTGACTTGGCTGTAGGGCCAGTGCCTGATCGAGTTTTATCCGGCGCAGGCTTGCGGCACGTTGCGGATAGTCGATGAAATGACTGCCGGCCGCCCCGCAACAGCGTGGCTCGGTCGGTAAAGGAAGCAGATCGAGTTCGGGAATGCGCGCCAGCAGACGCAGCAGTGCTGCATCGCTGTGCGCAACGTGGCGCTGAGTACAGGGAATGTGTAACGCAATCCGGCTGTTGAGTGGTCGAAAACGTAATGTGGAACCTTCCCTGTCGAGAAAGGCGAAGGCCTCCTCGACCCTCGTTTCGGGCAGCGCCCGGCGCAACTCGGCAAGGCAGCCCGGGGTCGCAGTCAGTATATGATCGAGTCCGAGGGCGGTCACGTGTTGGTGCACTTGACGGGCTTGGCGAATGGCCGCCGGTGCATCACCGCTGTGGGCATCCATGGCACCACAGCACTGGGCAGGCAGTCGTACCGGGTGGTACCCAAGTTGTTGCAACAACCGTTCCAGTGCAGCGTGGGCCGATTCCTCCAGTACGTCGGCGACACAACCGGTAAATAGCCCGATACGCTTGGGTGTGTTTTGACTGGAGATAAGTCGTCGGTCGATTTTGGTTCGGGCTTGCGGTCGGCTTTCACTAAGCATCAAAAGGGCTGCGCGCCAACGGGATCCAGAGCCCAGCAAATGCGCACCCGGCCGAGCCCAGTAGCGGGCTCCCAATGTCTGGGCCACCCACAGAGCCGCACGCAGCCAGTGTGGCCGAGTGAGCAAAGCGCGCAAATACTTGTTCATTCCCCCCGTTGGGCCCAGCAGAGCGCGAGTCGCATCCAGTAATTCTGCATAGTGCACCCCGGTCGGGCAGACACTCTCGCAGGCTAGACAGACCAGGCAGTGATCCAGAGGAATCCGGTTGATAGGACTTATAGTGCGTGTGGCTATGGCGCTGGCCAAGGCAATCCGCCCGCGTGGAGATTCCGCCTCGTTGCGATCCAACGCATAGGTTGGACAAGACGGCAGGCACAGGCCACATTTTACACATTGATCTGCCAGAGCAACGATATGGCGGCGGAGTTCATCGGACATACCGGAGATGCTAGCATGTGTGTCCGGTATTGTTGCGATGCAGAAGATCGTGGTGGCGGGCTAACATGGGGCTTAGGATGCTTAGAGAGCTTGCATGACGGAGGGGGCCTCCGTTATTATCAGCGGTCTTTCTTCTGCTCGTTATCTCGACGGAACAGGTACATATGAAGACGTTTAGCGCTAAACCCGAGAGTGTGCAGCGTGACTGGTACGTGGTCGATGCCACAGGCAGGACGCTAGGTCGCCTCTGCTCGGAAATTGCCCGTCGCCTACGCGGCAAGCATAAACCCGTATTCACCCCGCATGTGGATACCGGCGATTACATTGTTGTGGTTAATGCCGAGAAGGTTGCCGTGACCGGCACCAAACTCGATAATAAGTATTACCACCGGTTTACCGGTTACATCGGCAACCTGAAGAGCATATCCTTGCGGGATATGCTGGCCAGCCATCCTGAGCGGGTCATCGAAATCGGTGTCAAGGGTATGCTGCCCAAGAACCCGCTGGGGCGTGCCATGTACCGCAAGCTCAAGGTATATCGCGGTAGTGAACATCCGCATGCTGCACAGCAGCCCCAAGTGCTGGAACTCTAAGGAAAAAATATGTCTATGCAGCAGCACAATTATGGAACAGGTCGTCGTAAGTCTTCGGTAGCCCGGGTATTCGTGCGCAAGGGCAGTGGTGCGATTACCGTCAATGGCAAGTCGTTGGACGATTTTTTTAGTCGGGAGACGTCGCGCATGATTGTGCACCAACCGCTCGAGCTTACCGAAAACATTGACAAGTTTGATATCAAGGTTACGGTCAAGGGTGGCGGCATCACCGGACAAGCCGGAGCCATCCGACTTGGTATTTCACGTGCGCTGGTCGAGTATGACGAAAGTTTGAAGTCTCCCTTGCGTAAGGCTGGCTTCATGACTCGCGATGCCCGTGAAGTCGAGCGTAAAAAAGTGGGCTTGCACAAGGCTCGCCGCGCTACGCAGTACTCCAAGCGTTGATCTACTAGTCAGCCAGCTAGGGAAGTAACAGGTCGTTTTGGGGGATCGTCTAATGGTAGGACTGTAGACTCTGACTCTGCCTATCTAGGTTCGAATCCTAGTCCCCCAGCCAAAATTAAAGTCCTGTTTGCACGGGGCTTTTTTGTATCCAATGCGATGCGACGGGATGGTCTGGCAGCAGCGCACTGCAAATTTGTATCGAAATTTGGCCACAGGGCTGTGGGTCTCCATTGCGGCCGTTAAGGTTATATTCATTTTCTGGGAATATGACAAGTCGATTTCTGAACGTTACATTTCAATTACTTTTATATTCCAACATTTGCTCAAGCAGGCGTAACCAGCGGGCCAATTCTTACAAGGGGAATACTTTCCAGACGCGGTGTTGCAGCTACTTCACGATCACCGGACCAGCAAGCTGTTTTCGCGCTGTGATCAAGGCTACGGTGTACTTGACCGCTTTGTGAAAGGAGGATTAAAAGTGCTGCAAATATTGCTTGAGCGGAATGCCTTGATCGGCTCCGGGATCAGGCGCTGCCCGGTGCTGAGGCTGGATGTGTTCAAGGGGTAAGCCGGTGATTTTTCCCTAGCGTAGTTCATATGGTGTATTCGACACCGGCCGTCGTGTTTCGAAAGTATGGGAATGGACTGATCCAAGGGGTATCCGCAATCCGCATTGTTCTCGATTTTATGTGTTAAAACCTGATTCCCAGGAAACGACTTACTTTCGTTAGTGTGCTTGCGGGACTGTTGGCGATAGTGCCGGTGCTGCCTGCTATGGCAGCTACGGTGACCACGCCTGCGGCAACTGGCTTTCTGCCGGCTTCGTATTTTGCGAAATATCCGGAAATTCGTAGTGTTACCTTGTCACCTGATGGCAAGCATTTGGCAGGGGTGTTGACAATTGGCCAATCCAAGGGTACCGAAGCCCAATTTCAGCTGGTGGTGTTTGATCTACCCAGTTTGAAGGTTGCCTCGAGACTTAAATTTCGCAATAACTTGCTCCCCTTGGGGATAACCTGGGTCAGCAACACTCGCTTAGTGATGAGTGAGGGGGTCTATACTGGATCACTGGATTTCCCTCAATCAGATGGAAATATTCTTGCTTTGAACTATGACGGTACCAACCAGCGTACGCTGTACAGCGTGCGGAATTGGGGTAATCCTGGCTCTTCGTTCAATATGACCTCGATGGTGCATGGAAGCCCTTCTGTAGTTGGCCCCACCGATGAAATGAACGGCCATGTGTTCATCTCGATCATGCCTTACCCGCAATATGAAGGCACACGAAACAGCGCCTTTCATCAGACCTTACTTTACGATGTAAATACCAAAAATGACTATCCCAAGCAGGTGGCTAAGATCGATCATGGCCGCATGGGATTCTTGGTCTACCATGACGCCGCTGTGTTTGCCTATGGAACCAACGGCAAGAACATGCCTGTCGTATTTTCACGATCCAACGGCCAGGAGGCGTGGCGACAGATGGCATCATCGCAGGTGGGTGTTGTGTTCGGCCCATTCCGGGTGGCCCCCGATGGCAAGCATGTGTTTGCCTATTACAGTGCCAAAGGTGGGCCGGAAGAACTGGTAGAAACAGATTTTAATGGGCAGCACCGTCAGGTTCTGGCAAGTAATCCGTTCGGCTCAGTAAACAGCTTCTGGTCAACCCCGAACGATCATGTACCGTTTGCGGTGACCTTTGCGGGAGTCTATGCGCACGGTAAACCAGTTGTTACCTATCTACGTGATAACCGTTACTCGCAGATCATGAAGACTTTGAACCAGCAATTTGGAGATCATTTTGTCAGCCTCTCCGGAATTAGTAAGAACGGTGACACCATTCTTATCCACGCGGTTAGCGCAACGGATCCGGGCGAATATGCGTTACTGAATGCCAAAACCATGCAGCTCAAACCACTGCTGCAGGTAGAACCATGGATCAAGCCGGCCCAGATGGGGCCGCGGGTTGCCTTCCGCTTTCACAACCGCGATGGTCTACTCCTGGATGGCTACCTGACTTTTCCGGTAGGTGTGCCCCACAAGGATCTACCTACTGTGGTGTTGGTGCATGGTGGTCCGATTGGCCCTCGGGATCAGTGGTACTACGGGTCGCTACAACTCGCCCCGTTTCTAGCCAACCGCGGTTATGCCGTGATTAACGTGAACTATCGCGGCTCAGGTGGGCGCGGTCTAAATTTCCAGAAGCTCGGTTGGCGGCAGTTTGGCACAGGTATCCAGAACGACATCGTCGATGGTGTGCGCTGGGCCATCCGCAAAGGCTATGTGAACCCGAAGCGGATCTGTGTGTTCGGTGCCAGTTTCGGTGGTTATTCATCATTAATGCAGCCTATCGTCGCACCGAAACTTTATAAGTGTGCGATTGACTATTCTGGTGTTTCTGATTGGACTATTGAAATGAATCGTAGCGTTTATGCAAGATCGGCAGCGGGTAATGTTTCGTACCAGCAGTTTATTGGTACCGATGCAGATGCCAAGGCTATCTCACCGTTATATATGCTGAAGCGCTTCAATGTACCGGTACTTATTGCCCAGGGTGGTGCCGACAATATCGTGCCTCCACAGAATGCTGAGCGTCTGCGAGATGCCCTGCAGGCGGCACATAAGCCATACGAGTGGTTGTTCTATCCTGGCGAGTATCACGGTTTCCAAATTGAGCCGCATCGTCTCGTCTTGCTGCACAAGATGAGTGCATTCCTACGCAAATATCTGGGGCCGGGTGTGACCAAGACGACGCCGAGCGTTAAAACCGCGGTACCGGCGTCCTCGTAAATGCTCTTCGTTGATGAGAGAAGTGCCGCACATGTCTGGTGTGAGGGTGTACAGACTTCGTTGAAGATCCACCATTACTACGCTTATTAACACACGGTAGCTTGGATGCAACGGAGTGAAATCCAGGCGAAAATTCTACGCCACCGGAATATCGGCTACAGCTACTCCAGGTGATGCGTCAAAACAGGACCTGAATACTTATGTCGCCGCCTCTCACACGGGGCGGTATGTGTGAGACCACAGTGTTTCGAACCATCGCGCCGCGACAGGAGGTTGCCATGTCACTTCATGCAGCTTCGATCTATATTCCATTAACAGCGTGCTGGTCGTACTGAACGAGCACGACCAATCCCTACGGCAAAGGCCGCTTACCCAATGATCTTGCCACGATTCTCAAGGCCTTCGAACCGTGCCGTGATGAGCTGCTGGGCATCGCCGCGGAATCACCCTGCAACGGATATTGGTATGTCGATGGATTGGCCTAGCACGGCTATGCCATGCACCTGGTTAACACGGTAGCGGTACCTGCAATACGCCAGCTTGAAGTACAGCGGTGATGAATCCGATATGCGCCATCTAGCCCATCTGCTGCACTTGGGTATCTTGTCTGGACACTACATTTATTCTCGCCATCAGCGTGCAGTACGCGATTTATTACGGCGGTGCTTCTACTTGGTGCGACGCTACGGGGGGGCGAACCTGCGTGATCTGATCCCCAAAATCGAAGGGTAGGGCGCTCCCAAAAGTCGTTCAAGGACTCTGTGCCGGACTTTATTCACATCGCCATCAAGTACCTGCCACAGATATTCGCGGAAACAGCTCGCTGCTATTTGTTCGTGGCCACTGATCGGGCCACACGCTGGGTTTACATTATCCCCCAGCGCTCGAAAAACTGGTGGGCCGTATTGGATTCGAACCAATGACCATCGGATTAAAAGTCCGGTGCTCTACCAACTGAGCTAACGGCCCGCTAGAGCACGCCAGTTTAGCAAACTATGAGCCGTATG
>CAJXGK010000030.1 GCA_913053815.1 uncultured Rhodanobacteraceae bacterium | reverse complement strand
GAGAACGGTAAAGCGGTGCAAGTCGGCAACCCCCATAAATCAGCCAGTTTTCTCCCAAGAACATGATGTTACAGATGGCTCAAGTAACTTTAACGGGACGGTAGTGATCAAACCGCGGTTATAACCACTTCAGCTTGGCTGACGGCGTACGCCCGGGCGGGGCACAAAAGCCAGCACCACGGCCCCGGAGAGCAGCAGCACCATCAGGCTCAGGATGCCCAGTCGTTCGCTGTGTAGTGCCACGGCTACGGCGCCCATCAATAGGGGGCCAATGACTGCGGCGAGCTTGCCGAACATGTTGTACAGGCCGAAGAAAACGCCGCTCTCTGCAGCAGGAATCAGCTGAGCATACCAAGCACGGCTGAGCCCCTGTACTCCGCCCTGGAACAAGCCCACCAGTACCGAGACCACCCAGAACTCCCAGGCTGCGGACATGGCCGCTGCACCCAGCGTGGCGACAGCGTAGCCTCCCAGCCCAAAGAACAGCAGGCGATGGATGGGTACTCGGTTGCTTAGCCAGGAAAACGCCAGAGTTGCCGGAAAGCTGACAAACTGCACCAACAGCAATGCGGCCAGGAGTTGTCGGGCCTGGAAGCCGATTGATAATGCGTAGTTGACCGCCATCACCGTCATGGTGTTAAGGCCGTCAATGTACAGCCAGTAGGCAATAAGAAATATCCAAGCGGGACGATGCTGGCGGACCCGGCGCAAAGTGGCTCTAAGCTGCTGAAACCCAGAAATCATGGGTGATTCCGCCGGATGCCCGGTAGGTTCGTGTACCCAGCGCACCAGCGGTAAGGTAAACAGTAACCACCAAATTCCGGCAATAACGAAACTGGCCTGTAGTGCCTGAGCGGATGAGCTCAGACCAAAGGCCTCGTAGTGGTATGTGAGGAACACACAAAACGCCATTAACCCGCCGCCGCCAAGGTATCCCAGCGCGTAAGCTAAAGAGGAAACCTGGGCCAGGCGCGCGGTGGTGACGACCGTGAGCAGCAATCCGTCATAAAGTACGTTGGCACCCAAATAGCCAATTAAACCGATTCCGTAGGCCAGCGCCGCTACCCGCCAGCCACCATCGGGAATGAACACCAGAGACACGGTGGCCAACGCCCCGGCTACCGTGAAGGCCACCAGCAAACCCTTGAAACGACGGGTCTGGTCGGCCAACACCCCGAGCAGTGGAGCTACGACAAGAATAATGAGACTGGCTGATGAGTTGATCAGTCCTAGGTGGAAGGTTGCAGTGGTTCTGGGTAAACCAGCACTCCAGTACTGGGTGTAATACACCGGAAAAAAGCCTGACATCACCACCACTGCGAAGCCCATATGCGCCCAGTCATACAGAGCCCATGACCAGGCCGCTCGCGTACCCTGGCCTGACCCGGCAATCAATGCGGGTTCCACTCGGAACGGACGACAGCTACTGCAATCATCAGCCTATCTGTATTACAAGAATTCAAGGGGGCGGGTCGATGGCGCATGAAACGCAGCATCATCATGCCAATCGGCTGGATGCCTGAAGGCATCCAGAGCGTAGCACAGGCAACCCGCTTCGGTATTCATCGCTTCATTGTAGGCGTTGGTAACCCTCAATCACCTTTTTCGAATTGGCCATGTATGGAATACTCCCTGGATAGCGAGCGTCCCACTTGTGCTCTTGCAGGCAAGATGCCCGTGTTCTCAAGTCATGCGATACACCTGGATCACAAGCCCTCTCGCTCGCTACGGTTTTTCGAGCTAGCCTGTTGCACTGGTGAGTGCTGGGAATACCACGTAAAATAAACGGCCCGTCCGAGGTGTCCCATGGCTGGCAAGCTATACATCAAAACTCACGGTTGTCAGATGAACGAGTACGACTCCGCAAAAATGGCGGATGTACTGCGTGTTTCACATGGCCTGGAACTCACTCAGGACGAAGCGGAAGCCGATGTCATCCTGATCAACACCTGCTCGATCCGGGAAAAAGCCCAGGAAAAAATGTTCAGCCAGCTGGGTCGCTGGAAACATTTTAAACGCGGCGCCCACCCTGTGGTCATCGGTGTCGGTGGCTGCGTGGCCAGTCAGGAAGGGGAGGCTATCCTGAGCCGTGCCCCCCACGTGGATCTGGTGTTCGGCCCACAAACCTTGCACCGGCTCCCCGCCATGCTTGATGCACACCAGCGCAATCATCAGCCCCAAGTCGATATCAGCTTCCCGGAAATTGAAAAATTCGACCGACTTCCCGAGCCGCGTGCCGCAGGACCGACAGCTTTTGTATCAATTATGGAAGGCTGCTCGAAATATTGTTCCTACTGTGTGGTGCCCTATACCCGTGGGGTAGAGATCAGCCGGCCCTTTGATGACGTACTCGCCGAGGTCGCCATTCTTGCCGAACAGGGCGTGCGTGAGGTGAACCTGCTAGGTCAAAACGTGAACGCTTATCTGGGTGCCCTGCATGGTGGTGGCGAAGCCGATCTAGCTCTATTGATCCGGGCTATTGCCGAGATTGATACCATCGGCCGTATCCGCTTTACCACTTCGCATCCGGTGGCATTTACCGACCGTCTCATCGAGGCCTACCGGGATGTACCCAAACTGGCCAATTACCTGCACCTTCCCGTGCAAGCCGGCTGCGACCGTATCCTGGTGGCAATGAAACGGGGCTATACCGTCCTCGAATACAAGCAACGGATCCGGGCCTTGCGAGCAGTACGACCGGACATCTCCATCAGCTCGGATTTCATCGTCGGCTTTCCCGGTGAAACCGAAGCCGAGTACGAGCAGACTCTGCTATTGATCGAGGATCTGGACTTCGATCAAAGCTTCTCCTTCATCTACTCGCCCCGGCCCGGCACTCCCGCAGCCAATCTCGCCGACCACACCTCCCAGGCCGATAAGCACACCCGCCTGACTCGCCTACAAGACCGTATCAACACGCAGGCGCGTCGTATCAGCCAGGCCATGGTTGGCAGCGTGCAAAAAGTGCTGGTTGAAGGCCCCAGTAAAAAAGATCCCAACGAATTGTCCGGGCGCACGGAAAATATGCGCGTCGTCAATTTTCCCGGAGATCTACGCCTGACCGGTCAGTTTATTGACGTCACCATCAGCGCTGCACTCAGCAATTCTCTGCGTGGCCGAATGACTCCAGTACCGCCCCGCTGAACCAGCGCGATTTTACGCTGCAACCCGAAGATCCCGAGCGCCTGGCCAATCTGTGTGGGCCGTTCGACCAACACCTACGGCAGATCGAACTACGACTCGGGGTTGAAATTGCTGCGCGAGGCAGCGTATTCAGAGTGCTCGGGGAAGAGCGCACGGCCCATGCCGCCGAACAGGTATTGCGCGAACTGTATGCCAGCACCCTCAAGCAATCCCTGGACGGGCAGGCCGTACACCTGCATTTGTCCGAATCAGGCATTGACCGGCTAACCGAAATCGCGACGGAGCCCGTGCAGGAGGATGTTGCCATTCGAGTCAAACGAGGCTTGATCCGTGCTCGCAATCCCGGCCAACACCACTATCTGCACGCCATAGCCCACCACGACATCAATTTTGGCGTTGGGCCCGCCGGTACCGGAAAAACCTATCTGGCAGTGGCCAGCGCCGTGGCGGCCCTGTCTGCCAATCGCGTACAGCGTCTGGTTCTGGTCCGACCCGCAGTAGAAGCCGGAGAAAAACTCGGTTTTCTTCCCGGTGATCTCAGCCAGAAAGTCGACCCCTATCTGCGCCCCTTGTACGACGCGTTGTACGAGATGCTCGGTTTTGAAAAAGTCGCCCGGCTGGTCGAGCGCAACGTGATCGAGATCGCCCCGCTGGCCTATATGCGCGGCCGCACGCTCAATGATTCGTTCGTGATCCTCGACGAGGCCCAGAACACCACAGTTGAACAGATGAAGATGTTCCTGACTCGTATCGGCTTCGGTTCGGTCGCCGTCATCACCGGTGATGTAACCCAGGTTGACCTGCCCCGCCCTACCCGTTCCGGATTGCGCCATGTCATTGAAGTGTTACGTGACCTTGAAGAGCTGAGTTTCACCTTCTTCACCTCGCATGACGTGGTTCGACACCCACTGGTAGCACGTATTGTGCGTGCCTATGAAGCGGCCGAACAGCGCGAGGCAGGCACTCCGTCGCCCAAGCCATGACCCCTGTCGCCTCCGGCCCACTGCATCTGCACCTCAGCTACGGCCTGCCCCGACGGGGCTTGCCCGCCGCAGCAAGTTTTCGCCGTTGGGTCACCGCCGCCTTGGCGACCACGGCATTCCGTAACCCGGCAGAGCTTTGTGTACGCCTGGTGGATAGCGAGGAAGGCCGCACCCTCAATGCACGGTTTTGCGGTAAGAATCACCCCACCAATGTATTGTCTTTTCCCGCCGAACTGCCAGCAGTCATCCCGATCCCACTGCTGGGTGACTTGGTACTATGTGCGCCCGTCGTAGCCCGTGAAGCCTCAGCCCAGGGCAAACCACTGCCGCACCACTATGCCCACCTCAGCATCCACGGGGTACTGCATCTGCTCGGTTACGACCATCTCCAATCTGCATCAGCAGAGCGCATGGAAACCCTGGAACGGCACATTCTTGCTGGGCTCGGTATCCCTGATCCCTATGCATGATACGGGTGGTAATAACGCATGAAAGCCACGCTCAGCGGGTCGGGCTCGAGAGGGTGCGGCGAGACAACAGGAAAAGTAAGCGTGGCTCCGCCATTTTTTGTAGTGAACCGTCGACCGATTTGGCGGTATGATCAAGCCCCCCGATTTAACAGCTCTCGGTAAATTCGTCGTCCATCCGACAGGCTGCTAGACTTACCCACTTCGCCCACACCAGGCCTGCATGATCTACGAATGAGTGAGGATCTGAGTACCACCGGCCCTACGCGCCGAACTTTTTGGGGGCGTCTGGGCCATTTACTGAGTGGAGAAGTTCGCAGCCGTAAAGAACTTTTACACGAATTGCGCGAAGCCGCCGCCAAGGAACTGATTTCTCGCGACACGCTGGCCATGCTCGAAGGAGCGCTTGAAGTGAGCGACCTCCGGGTTAGCGACGCGATGATACCGCGGGCACAAATGGCCACCCTGGGTGCCGATACCGATCTGCCAACCATTCTCGCCGCCGTAGTCGATTCAGGTCATTCACGTTTTCCGGTACACGGCGATGACAAGGACGAAATCCTCGGCATTTTAATGGCCAAGGATCTGCTGTATTTTTTTGGTAAGACCACTCCCCCTGATATCCGCACCTTACTGCGACCGGCCGCGTTGATCCCCGAGTCCATGCACCTGAATGTGCTGTTGAGCGAATTTAAGCTCACCCATAACCACATGGCGATCGTGGTCGATGAATATGGGGGTATTTCAGGATTGATTACCATTGAGGACGTGCTCGAAGAAATTGTCGGCGAAATTGACGATGAGCATGACGAAGATGATGAAATACCACGCATTCAGCCGCAGGCCGATGGCACTACCCTGGTCGATGCACTCACTGACATCGAGGATTTCAACGAACATTTCGGTAGCCGTCTCCCCGAGAATGAGTTTGACACCATAGGGGGGCTGGTCACCGCCGAAATTGGCCACCTGCTGGAACCCGGCGAAACCGCCACCCTCGGTCGCCATGCCTTCCTAGTGACCGCAGCTGATGAGCGCCGCGTGCTGCAATTCAGGGTTACCTCAGCGCATGCGGATTGAATGGCCCGGCCAGCGCCAGAACACCTCGACAAACCTACTTCGCGGCCCGATGACTGCCTTTTTTCGAGGAATTCTCCAACCATGGTGGTGGATTGTGCTGCTGGTATTCGCCGCAGCCCTGCCGGCTCATGCCGGACTGGCTACGGCACCGGGTAGCCAGCTTGAGGTGTCACTGCTTACCTACGGCCCCGGCACGGTGTATTGGGAACGTTTCGGCCACGATGCCATCTTGCTGCGGGATCGGCTCAGCGGCCAAGCCGTAACCTTTAACTACGGGGTCTTCGACTTTTCACAGAAACATTTTCTACTCAATTTCATCCGCGGACATATGCGCTACAGCATGGATGCCAATCCCGCCGCCACCGATATCGCCAACTATGTCGAAGCCGGCCGCTGGATTGAACAACAACGTCTCACACTGACCCCGGCACAACGGGCGAAATTACGTGATTTTCTGCTCTGGAACTTACAACCTGCCCACCGTCGCTACGACTACGAGTATTTCACCGACAACTGCTCGACACGGGTTCGCGACGCCCTAAACTTCGCCACCGATGGGGCCATTAAGGCACAGCTATCGGTACACTCGAGCTCGTTGACCTTTCGCAATCAAACCGATCGGCTATTGGCCCCCGATCCCGCCCTGATGCTGCTGGCCGATCTAGCCCTTGGCCCCTACGCCGATCAGCCACTCAACGCCTGGCAATCGACCTTTATTCCAATGGCCCTGATGAACTCACTGGAAAACGTGCAAGTCACCGATGCCACAGGTCACCGCCAGCCACTGCTCAGCAGTCAGAGTCGCCTCTATGCCGGACGGCTACTGCCGCCACCCGCTCGAGCACCCCAATTAGCCTGGCCGCTAGGTCTGGCCGGCCTCGTCCTAGCCAGCCTGATCCTGCTCCTCACCCACTCATCCCGGCCCATCCTGGATCGCAGCGGGCATTGGCTGGCTGCGATTTATATAGTTCTCGCCGGCCTCGCTGGCACCCTGATGCTGTTGCTATGGACACTGACCGCCCACCAAGCCGCATGGGGCAACGAGAACCTGCTGCTATTCAATCCCCTACAGTGGCTGCTACTGCCGGCATTGTTGAAACACCCTAACCAGCCTTCGCGGTATCGGCCATTCGCCCGCTACCTGGCAGCATTCCTGGCTACCGTTGCTATGCTTGCCCTACTCGCGCGACGGCTCGAATGGCTACCACAACAAAATCTTCCCTGGATCCTGTTGGCCCTACCGATTGCGCTGAGCCTAGCCTGGATAATGCGTGGAAGAACCGGCCGACCGGAAACTCGTTGACATGGTGCGCTAACTTGAGAGCGCACCCCCCCGTTCCCGGTGGAGTACGAGTCCAGCCTCTGGACCAGATTATAACCGTCATCACGTATCACGGTAGGTCAATGGGAAGGCCTATACTCAGGAAATAAAGGACCCCTCAAAAAAACCTATCAAGGGGTTTGAGTCAACCTACCTAGGGATAAAATTCAGTGCGAGATTCTTGACGCTGTGCCCGACTGAAAAGCGGGGCGAACCACCCCTGCCGGGGACCCGGATCATGACGCCAGCAAACGCCGGATCAGCGGCACGGTAATTCGCCGTTGCTCGGCCAGCGCGGCATGATCGATACGCTCCAGCAAAGCCATGAGCGTACCCAGATCACGAGCATGATGATGAAATAGCCAGTCCAATACTGAATCATCCAGTTCCAGTCCCCGAACGGCGGCCTGGCGGCGCAGCACCTCACGCCGCCCGGCATCATCGAGAAGATGCAATCTAGCCTGTGCGCAGGCACCCAAACGCGAACGCAGATCAGGAAGTTGGGCGGCCGTGGGCACTTGCAAGGAGGCCATCAGCAAGGTGTTTCCCGCCGCTCGACAGGTATTGTAAAGGTCGAACAGGGCCTGTTCAGCCGACCCATCACCAAACAGAGTATCCAGGTCATCGAGCGCCAGCAGGTTCGCGCCGGCAAAACCACGCAGCCGTTCCGGCTGTCGATCACGCAGACTTCGCAAAGGGATATATTGAGCAGATAACCCTCTATTCGCTGCTTCGCGGCAAGCCGCCATCAATAGATGCGTACGGCCGCTCCCCGAGGGCCCCTGCAGGAAAACCCACGGACCTTGAGTCTGCGCCGCACTGCGTACCAGGTTCAGGGCCGCGGCATTGCTCGCACCCGCGTAAAAATATTCGAAACACCGTCGCGCCGGCCACTGTAAATCGAGCGGTATCTGGCACATATCATTGCGTCGGAGGATCAGAATCGGCGGGTTTAGGATCCTCGGGTGCCCCAGAATGCGCTGTGTACAACTGACTACCCATGTAGCGGGCATGAGCAAAGCGCAGCAGTACCGTGATCACTGCCGCCACAGGTAAGGCCAACAATACCCCGAAGAATCCGAACAACTGCCCCCCTGCCAAAACGGCAAACATCACTGCCACCGGATGTAAGCCAATCTTGTCACCCACCAGGCGCGGCACCAAGAAATATCCCTCCAGCGCCTGACCGACGCCAAATACCCCCAATACCAGCAGGACATGTAGCCAGTCACCATACTGGACAAAAACCGCAATCAGACTCGCTGCCAATCCGGTAATCACTCCAAGATAGGGAACGAAACTCACTAGTCCGGCCACAATCCCGATCAAGGGGCCTAAAGCCAGACCCGCAATCAGACTCAGCGCCAAGGCATAAAACAGACCCAGAGCCAGCATGACAACCACTTGGCCCTTGATGAAGGAACCAAGCACGCTATCGCAATCCTGCAACAAACGGGTAATGGTCGGTTCGTATTGTCTGGGTAGTAGCTCCCGCACGCGTTCCGTCAAGGTATCCCAGTCGCGCAACAGATAAAACGTAACGACCGGAATCAGCACCAGATTAGCCAGCCACTCAATGAGTACTAGGCCAGAGCGGGAAACATGTCCCAGCAAGGCCGCCGCTAAACCACCGGCTTGTTGCCAGTGTTGACGGATCAGATCAACCAGGTCCTGCGGATTGAAAGCCTGCGACGACAGATGCAGATGCTCCTGCAACCAGGGTGCGGCGGTGTTCTGAAACCAGGCCACCACCGTTGGCAGAGCCGCCATCGCCCGTGAAATCTGCCGTTCTATCAAAGGGATCAAGATAGCCAGAAGTACCAACACGCCGACACTTAACAGGCTGAAAACGATGGTCACCGCCAGGGTTCGGCCCAAACCGCAACGTTCCAATCGATCGACCAGAGGATTTGCGATATAAGCCAGAAAAGCCGCAATCAGAAACGGCATCAGAGCTGGGGCCAACAACCAGAGCACGAAGCCAAAGATGAGTATCAGAAGTACCATCTGTACGTGCTGCCAGGCATCAGATCCCATGATTCCCCCCCCGTATCCGCAAACCGCGACGCACTCGCCAACTCCAACGCAAGATGTAGTCCACTCCGCTGGCTACTGTCAATGCACCCACGGCCCAATCGAAACCGATAAGCGACGGATGCCGCTGCGTCGCAAGTAGTGCCAGCACTACCAGTACAAAGAGAATCTGTGTCGTAGTATTGAGCTTGGAGAGCAAGCTGGGCCGGATAGGCAACACACCTATTCTCCAACGCCAAAGTAGCGCGCCGCCCACGATCAAGATATCTCGAGCCAGCACGATCAGGGTCAGCTCCAGTGGTACCGCACTCACCCAGCTCAGGGCAACGAAACAACCTATCAACAGTAATTTGTCCGCCAGCGGGTCGAGGACCGCGCCGAACCGGCTTTGCCAATGAAAGCGCCTCGCCAGAAACCCATCTAAGGCATCGGAAATGCCGGCCAGGATTGCCAGAATCAAGCCGCTGAAGAAATGCCCCCAGGCCACCGTAAAAGCAATGGGCAGGGCCAGTAGCAAGCGCACCACCGTCAGGATATTAGGCAGGTATCGCCATCGCGAGGCGACGCTAGGCTCAGCCATCCATCTGTCTCATCGTACCCAGCGAAGAGCCATTTCAGTGCCGCGATGGGTGGGGGCCATCACTAAGTGGCCGCTGGCAGCGAGATCATCGGTAATCACCGTCAACGGAGCATCCAGACCCAGTGATAGCTGCAATCCATTGGCTTGAGCTTGCTGCGGCTGTACCGTGCGAATTCTTGGGTCACTACGTAATAAGAACATCAGACGGGCAAAATCGGTCGCACTCTGCAATCCCGAAACCCACAGACTACCGGTCAAGCCGGCCGCCCCCACACCTGGGGTGGCTGCAAAGCGCTGCAGTAGCTGATTGGCCGCCTGCACGGCCCCAGCTTGAATCATATCGATGGCAGCGATCCCCTGCTCCTGCCAGGTCGCGACCTGACCACCGATGACCAGCGTCCAGGTCGCCTGCCCGTTTCGTATAGTACCGATTAAAGCCAGCCCGGTCCGGTAGTCCTTGGCTAGGGCATCCAGAGCCTGCGGATCGCCTTGTATTAAAGCACTTGGGTCGGGGCTTACGGGTCCTGGCAACACGAATCGAAGACCTCGATCAACCCCCACAGATACCAGGGCGGCAGTCGCTGCATGCCCCAGCGGCCGACCATTTACGCTGATAATGGCCAATACCGGCGGTCGCGGACCTGGCCAGATAGATAGCCCCAAAGCACGGGCCAAACCACTCACTGCACTGGCATCGAAACGCACCCGCAAGCGATAGTGCTGATCCACCCCACCAAGATAACTGTAATCTTTCACTAGCGTAGAGGGGGGCGGAAGCTCAGAGGCAAGCGCCTGCAGATCCCCAGAGGTCTGACTGGAAAGACGCGCCAACACGACGTACAGCGCCTGGGTAAAGGCCCGATCACGGGCCTGAGCCCCAGCGCTGGCGACGGGTACCACAGCGCGATACAAGCCGTTTGCCGGGTACGCAGCGGCAGCCTGGGCTCGAGTCTGGAAAATCATCAGTGGCAAAACCAACCCGACACTGAAATAAATGAGTATTTTACGCATGTAAGGCCCATCTTGAACCCGTGCAGTCTGCCCAATCTGGCAGGTCACGTCCATATGCCGATACCCAAGGAGGCTAGGCGGGTTGCTATCATGGCCTTTCCCCAACCCTGCGACGAATCCCCATGAGTGCCGAATCCGAGCGTCTCTCCTACCGTGCCGCCGGCGTGGATATCGATGCCGGCAATGCTTTGGTCGAACGAATCAAACCCCATGTTGCCCGGACCCGGCGCCCCGGCGTTCTGGGTGGACTCGGTGGCTTTGGCGGCCTGTTTGAACTGAGTGGCCGCTACCAAAATCCGGTACTGGTATCCGGTACCGACGGGGTAGGCACCAAGCTGCGTCTAGCCCAGCAGCTCGGTAGGCATGAGGGAATCGGGATCGACCTGGTTGCCATGTGCGCCAATGATGTGCTGGTACAAGGTGCTGAGCCGCTGTTTTTTCTCGATTATTTCGCAACCGGCAAACTCGACGTAGACACTGCCGTAACCGTCATAGGCGGAATTGCTCGCGGTTGCGAGCTGGCCGGATGCGCGCTGATCGGTGGCGAGACGGCCGAAATGCCCGATATGTATCCCCCGGGCGACTACGATCTGGCCGGTTTCTGCGTGGGCGCAGTAGAAAAGACGGCATTAATCGATGGCCGCCGGGTACAGGCGGGGGATCGCATCATCGGCATCGCTTCGTCCGGCCCACATGCCAATGGCTTTTCCCTGATCCGCAAGATTCTCGAACGCAGCGGAGCCCCCTGGGACCTGGATCTGGGGGGGCAGAGTCTGGCTGATGCACTGATCGAGCCTACCCGTATCTATGTCCGACCCATACTGGACCTGCTCTCCGAACACCGACCGCACGCCATGGCCCATATCACCGGCGGCGGTCTGCTGGAGAACATTATCCGGGTCGTTCCCGAGGGTCTCGGCATCACCCTTAACAGCACTGCC